>JAFUPE010000079.1 GCA_017481395.1 Ruminococcus sp.
ATTGGGTGGAAGCTCTTTTGTGTTGGCATCTTCCTATTTTCCCGGGCCGTTGCCAGCCAAGTATCATCGGCACTACAGAGCTTAACTTCTGTGTTCGGAATGGGAACAGGTGTACCCTCTGCGTCATCAACACCAACTATTAACTTAGGTCGCTCTCTTCAAGCGACTTCGTTATTATACACTGTGCATTATAAAAAGTCAAGGCTTTTTTCAAAAAAATTTCAAAAAATTTTAAGACCGCTGTTTTTTCATCTAACGGCATGAAAAATAGGTGATTTTATTTGACTATCCGTCGAAAAAATAGTAATATAAAGTTATAATAGAGTAATTTTGTCTTTATCCAGTAACAATATATACGAAACAAACGGAGGTTTCATTATGAAAAAAACACGTGCATTCAGTGCTTTGCTTTGCGTTATTATTTCCCTTTGCTTTTTGATTACAGGCTGTAAGGGTGATGCAAACTATCCCGTTACAGTAGGCCATACTCAGTTTAGCGAGAGTCCCGTCAAGGTTGTGTGCCTTTCGGACAATATTGCCGATATTATTTGCTATATGGGCTATGCCTCTAAACTCTCGGGTGTCAGCGACAGCTGTACGCAGACTGAAATCAAAGAGTATATTACATCAGTAGGTTCTGAAAGCTCGCCCAACACCGACCTTATTGTAAGCTCCGGTGCAACTGTTGTTTTTACAGATTCTACCCTTGACGAAAGCGTAAAATCCACACTTGAGTCTCAAGGAATTTCAATTGTAAATATGCTTTATCCTAAAAGCGAAGCTCAGCTTAAAAGTCTTTACGAAAGCATCGGTACTATTTTAGGTGGCAAAACAGATGGCAGCCAGAAAGGTACATCCGCTTATGACAGGCTTATGTCGATCCTCGCCTCTGCCACAGACGAGGTTGCCTCGGTATCTTCTGCAAAAACCCTTTGCTACCTTTACCTTGACGAAAACGGCAGGCTTTGCTCCTTTACAGGCAAAACCGATGACGGTATGGTGCTTAATTACTTAGGCGTCACCAACGTTGCCGCTAACTTTGGCTCTAAATACGCAGACGAAAGCATCATTAAACTTTCAAACCCCGACTACATCTTCTTCGACGGTGCCGCTGTTATGGAAAAGCTTACCTCAGACAAAAGCCTTAAAAGCCTTAACGCAATTACAAAGGGCAACGTTTTTGAGCTTAAAAAGGAAGAGCTTACCCGTCAGGGCGAAAGCCTTGTAAAGGTACAGAGCTTTATGCTTTCCTGTATGTTCCCCAATTTTGTTGATGCTCCTGTCATTGAAAGCAAGGATTTAAGCAGTGCCTACGGTATTACGCTTACCGAAGATATGAGCTTTAAAAACGGAGACGAAAACGAAAATATCATTTGCATTCAGCAAAGACTTGTGGACTTAGGCTTCCTTGATTTAGGCGGTGACGCCCCCACAACCTACTTTGGCTCTATGAGTGAAGAGGCTCTTAAGGCGTTCCAGACGGCAAACTCCCTTGAAGCCAGCGGTATCGCAGGCTTTGAAACCCTTAAAAAGCTTTTCAGCTCAGAAGCATTAGGTGCAAACGGCGAAGCCTTTGTGCCCGAGACAACTGCTCCCGAAGCAGAAACCACCGTCCCCGAGGAGACTTCGACAGAAGAGACTACAAACGCTACCGATGCACCTGCACAGGGCAGTTCTGACGCAGATGCACCAATAACCATTACAGATTCAACGGTTTATCAGCTTGGCGACGAGCATGAGGATATAAGAAAAATCCAGGCACGCCTTGTAGAACTTATGTACTTAAGCTTTAACGAAGGCGACAGCCCCACCACCTACTACGGTGCGGGCACAGAAAATGCCATCCTCAGCTTCCAGGAAAGCAACGGGCTTTCTCAGACAGGCATTGCCGATGCCCAGACATTGCGAGTTCTTTTCAGCGACGAGGCAAAAATTCCGCAGTAAAATTTAACACCATATAATCAAAAAGACGGTTGTGATGTTCTTCACAACCGTCTCTGTTTATTATTTATTAATTCTTTTTTATCCGTTCATTTTAAAATATAATCAACCGAAACGTTATGAAAATATGCTAACTTAACCAGTATTTCGGTAGGTATATCCATCTCGCCGCGTTCATAGTTACCACTCTTTGACTACAAGAAAGAATTTCACCCATTTTTCTGTGTTAAATCTCTGTCTTTCCGTAAATCTCTTATTTCTTTGATATAACACATGAACACCTCCCAACCTTAGTATGTTTACTCTACGGCAGGAGCAGTTGTGTACTGACTTAAATCCTCAACTACTGTTATTTCGCGGTCAACTCGTGCACGTCTGCCCATAACGTCAGTGACATAGTAAGATATAACGTATCTTCCCGCTACATTTCGGTCAAAGTCGCCGTCAACAGTCATTTTATCTGTGATGTCGTTTCCGCAGGTATCCGTAGCAGTAACGTCAGCAAAAAGGTCAAAACCCTTTTCAATTTCAATTACAATATCATCGGCACCTGAAATTACAGGCTTAAGCTTTGTGTAGGGGTTATTTTTCGAGCTGTCTGTAGGGTCCCAATTAAGACTTTTTGAATTTTCCGTAAGCTTCATGTTTGTGGGTACGCCCAAGGGTGTGTAGGCTGAATAATCCGAGTTGATAATTCTGACATCGGTGCCCTCATTGCAGTTATCATATATCCACTTTGCGTCTGCTACAGACAGGCGGATATTCTTAGCCGTTGCAGGAGTGCCGATTTTATTATATTCCTCGGTAATCAATGAATCCTCAGAATCCTTTGAGTAAGGAGCCGACTGGAACATAAGCTCATCGCCGATGTAAGTTGCATAGCGGTAATGGTTGCCGTCGCTTAAAACCACCCACTCTGCCTTCTCTGTAATCTCATTGGTAACCCAGCTTTCGTCATCATCTTCTATGGTTTTCTTGCTTTTGCCGGTACTGCAAACCATTACCCTTACAGGCTTTGTGTATTTTCCTTCTGCATTATAGGTATACACGGTTACACAGCAGTTAGCCTCATTTACAGTAATGGCATAAAGGTCTTTTTCGCTGTCCTGCTTATTCACCTTAACATATTCCTGATTATCGGTAAAAGCAGTGGAATAAGAGGTAGTAACCTTGTCAGCCTTTGTTACCTCTATTTCATAATCAATGGTAGCTGTTTTGGCGGTAGCGGTAATGATAGCCTTGCCTACCTTAATTCCGTCAACCCTGCCGTTTGAATCCACCACAGCAACCTCAGGGTCGCTGCTGCTCCATTTAACCTCATTTTCATAGTCAAGCTTTATGCTAACCTCAAGATATTCGTAGCCGCCAACAGTAATCTTGCCATCGTGCTCGACGGCTTCAAAGCCCATATTAACAGCTTCTTCCTCGGCAGTCATATCCCGAGGAGGGGCAATCCTTACTGCACAGGCTGAAAGGCTTAACAGCACAGCACACAAAGCCAGCAGTGAAATCATTCTTATTTTTACAGACACCTTAATGCCTCCTTAATATTTCTAAGTCCAGTATATTATATTTTCGCCGCTATAGCAAGATTTTTTTGCAATATAGACTTAAATGTGATACAATTAAAATATTACGTGAGGGAGGCGAAGACCTTGGAAAAACCAAAATACTGTATGGTTTCTAAAAAATGCAACGGCTGTCAGCTTTCAAACCTTTGCTACAAGGACCAGCTTAAGCTAAAGCAAAACGCCCTTCGTCTTACTTTTAACAAAATAATAAAGCCTGAAAAAATCTTAGCCGCACCCTCGCCTCTTAATTACCGCAACAAGGCACAGATTGTTTTTAAGAAAGAAAATAGCAAAACCCGTTTTGGTATTTATCAGTCGGCAGAAAAGGGCGTTGTGCTGACCGAAAACTGCCCTTTACACTCCGCTAAAGCCAACGAAATTTCAAAAACCCTTTGTAAGCTTTTTGATAAATTCAACCTTACACCTTACGATTTCAGACGCAAAAAAGGCTATGTACGCAGTGCGGTTATCCGCGAAGGCTTTAAAAGCGGTGAGGTGCTTGTAAATATAGTTGCCTCAAAAAATACATTTTCGAAAGAGCAGGATTTTGCAAGAAATTTAGTTAAAGCTCACCCTTATATTAAAAGCATAATTATCTCCGAAAGTCAAAGTTCTAAGCTTACCTCGGGCGGAAACCCAAGAGTGATTTTCGGCAAGGAATATATAAGCGACACCCTATGCGGTCTTCAGTTTAAAATCGGCTACAATACCTTTTATCAGATTAACCCTATACAGACCGAAACCCTTTACAATACCGCAATAGAGCTTGCAGATTTAAAAGCAACCGATACTGTTTTGGATGCTTACTGCGGAATAGGTACAATTTCCTTGGCGGCGGCTGAAAAATGCCGCAAAGTCGTAGGTGTAGAGCTTAATGAAAGCTCCATAGAAAACGCAAAGAAAAATGCTGAAATTAATAATATTAAAAACGCCGAATTTTACGCAAATGACGTAAAAAAGCAGATAAAAATCCTCCTTAAAAAAGGCGGGCACTTTGACGCTTGCTTTGTAGACCCGCCAAGAATGGGCTGTGATTTTGACTTTCTTAAAAGTCTTATAAACGCAGGCATTCCTAAAATTATTTATATCTCCTGCAATATCGAAACCCAGATAAGAGACACAAGATTTTTACTTAAAAACGGCTATACTATAGAAAAACAGCAGGGTATCGATATGTTTCCTTACACAAAACACGTTGAAAGCATTGTGCTGCTGCATAGCACAGCGATATAAATTTCGCTGTAATTTGCGGTATATCTTTGATGTCACATGTCCCTTTCGGGACACGCGAAATTTATTAATAAAGGACAATACATTATATGACAAAAACATTAAAGCATTTTATAACAATCACCAAACACCGCCACCAAGTAATTAAGCATTGCAAAAAAGCAGGAATTTTGTGGCAAGGCTTAAGACACGACTTATCCAAATACTCTCCCGCAGAGTTTTTTACAGGTGCAAAGCATTACTTAGGCACACGAAGCCCCAACGAAGCCGAGCGCGAAGAATACGGCTACTCAAAAGCGTGGCTTCACCACAAAGGCAGAAACCGCCACCACTTTGAGTACTGGACAGACTACAACAAAGCTACACGTCGTGTTGAGCCTGTTAAAATGCCCTACAACTACTTAGCAGAAATGTTTTGTGACAGGGTTGCCGCCAGTAAGATTTACAATAAAGATTCTTACACAGATGCCCACCCCCTTGCATATTTTGAGCGTTCAAAAAGCACCCGTTTTATCCACAGTGAAACAAGTGCCGAGCTTGAAGAGCTTTTAGTAATGTTAAAAGAAAAGGGCGAAGATGAAACCTTTAAATATCTGAAATCAAAAGTTAAGGCATACAAAAACAGTCCCACTAAAAAGTGAGACTGTTTGTTTTTTTGATATCAGATAAGTCCTGCGATTTTCTTCTGGATTGCTGTAACGTCTCTTACGTTTACTTTGCCGTTTAAGTCGAAGTCTGCAAACTCTTTCTGTCCGTCGCTTAAGCTGAGAAGCTTTGCAAGGTACTTCTGGATAAGAGTTGCATCGCGAATGTTGAGCTTACCGTCCATATTTGCGTCACCCATTTCAAACTCGGGCTCAATAACAGTTGTAGGCTCGGTAACTGTGCTTTCCTCTGTGGGTGTTGTTGCGGTTGAGGAAGGAGCTTCGCTTGCATCTGTAGGCTCAGTCTCAACTGTTGTTGGCTCGGTGGGCTCTGTAACTACAGGCTCAGAAGGTACCTCCGTAGGCTCTGTAGGCTCGTAAGGACTTGTGGGCCTTACGGGATTTGTGGGAATCGGGGGCTCGGTAGGAGTTTCGTCAGGGGTTGCCCACTCACCAAAGCTTTTGTCTGTAAACACTTCGTCTGCCTCTGCCTTGGTAGGAGCTGTGCCGTACATACCGCTTCCGTAGTAATAGTACCACTCACCGCCATAGGTAACCTTGCCGTTGTAAGAGTTGATATACTCTTTATCAAGGCTTATAACGTAAATCATGCCGTCATAATTTCCGCCTGAAACGGCAATATCAACAGTCTGCAATGCAGATGTATAAATATCATCATAGGGATCCATACCGCCGTCTAGATAATTATTCCAGATGATTGTGGGGGTATCGGTAGCTACGTCGTAGTAGTAAACACCCTCTACACCTGCACTCTTTGCTTCGTTACCGGGCCAGTATTCGCCGCTTATGGAGCCTTCCCACCAATAAATACCTGCTGTGTAAGCATAATCATTAACCCACTGGTCAGGCAGGTAGAAGTAATATCTGTTTGTGCCGTAGGGTTTTTCTTCTTCGGGGAATATAGGAGCAGGCTCGTCTTTTGTAGCCTCGTCCTTGGTTGCCTGGTCCATGGTTGCTTCGTCTGCTGTTGCAACGGGAGTAACTGTATCGCTACCCTCAAGTGCACTTGCCACAATTGTAAAAACAGATGCCAGCATCAGCACTGACAGCAGCACACATAAAACACGTTTCATAAAAAATGCCTCCTTAAAGGTTCAAAATTATCCTTAAACTAATAATATATCACTTAAAAAAATAAGTCAATTATTAATTTTTATTTTTCTGTTTTTATTAAGAGGATTATACCTGCCCGAAATAAGATAAACCGCAAACATAGAGAATAAAAGCAGATTATGAAGTATCATACATCCCCACGCAGACACAAGACCATAGCCTAAGACCTGAGTACATATATATGTGCCTAAAATTCTTACTCCCCACATGCCAACGATATTTGCCACAAAGGGCATAACTGTTTTTCCCATGCCCTGCATCATACCCTCAACAATTATGGAAACACCGAAGAAAGGCTCGCTTAGAGCTACCATTCTTAAAACCATAGTTCCCAACGCAATAACCAATCCGTCTTTCGAGAAAAGGGTCATCATACTTGGAGCAAATATAAAGAGAAGTCCGCCCGAAACCACCATAAGCACGACTTCAATAATTATAAGCATACGGCACAACGCCTTTATTCTTTCCTTGTCTCCTGCACCCAAAGCATTGCCTGCTAAGGTTGCGGCAGCGGCCTGCATGCCGTAACCCGGAATATAAAAGGCAGATTCCACCGTATTTGCTATGGTGTGGGCGGCGGTACTTACCTCGCCCAAGGAGTTAACCATAGCCGCAAAGGCTACGTATCCTAAACACGTACCAAAACGCTGTAAAGCATTAGGGAAAGCCACCCTGAAACAAGGCCTGAGCACCGCCTTGTCAAATTTAAAGCTTTGACCCTTGGGACTGATTTCCGAGTGTCGCCAGAATTTAATGGTAATTGCCACACCGCCAAAAACAAAGGCAACAGCACTTGCCGCGGCGGCACCCACCACGCCCCAACCCATACCGAAAAGTGTAAGCTTAACACCGAAAAGCTCCACAACTCTCGTAGGATAAATAAAGATAAAGTTTAAAATAACGTTGATAACGTTTACCAAAAGACCTGCAAGCATAGGGGTTTTTGTATCTCCTACCGACCTTAGTACAGTACCAAAAATAATAATTGCACTTCTGAAAAGCATAGGCGAATAAAGCACAAAAAAGTACATAGCCGTCAATTGCCTTATCTCGGGCTCCACCTGCATCCACCGAGGAACAACAGGGCTTAAACCTAAACACAACGCTGTAAACACCGCACCGCTTATTAAGGTTAACAGCACCGCCTGCGAGCTTGCTTTTCTGGCAAGTTCCTTATTGCCTGCACCATAAGCCTGAGAAACAAAGGCTAAAAGTCCTATTCCAACTGCCGATACTGTAGAATTCACAAGCCAGTTTATAGTGGTGGTTGCACCAACCGCCGCGGTGGCGGACGTGCCTAAAGCACCGACCATAGCCGTATCTATGTACTGCACAGCCGTCTGCAACAGCTCCTGCAGCATTGTAGGCCATGCAAGGGTTATTATGGAAAGAAGCAAGCTTCTGTTAAAGCTTTTGGTTTTCATAGCTTATCCTTTTCTGTCATTATTTATAAATTCAGTATATCACTAATAAAAGCTTAAATCAAACTTTGCCTTGAAAAGAGCAATAAAATATAATAATATAGTATCTGAGAGGAAGTGGTGCTATGTGTAACACCGATTTCGATACAAAAATTTTTACCGAAATTTTAAAGGAAGAGCTTGTACCTGCCATGGGCTGTACCGAGCCTATCTCACTTGCATATGCAGGAGCAAAGGCGAGAGAGGTTTTGGGATACATTCCCGACAAGGTAATTATTGAAGCCAGCGGAAGCATTATTAAAAACGTCAAAAGCGTTATCGTGCCGAACACCGGTAACCTAAAGGGCATCCCTGCGGCTGTAAGTGCAGGAATTGTTCTTGGAAATGCCGACAAAAAGCTTGAGGTGCTTGCAGACATAGACACCACCGAAATCCATAAAATCAGCGACTTTTTAAACTCAGCCGAAATCCAAGTCAAGCACCTGAAAAGCGACTTCAACTTTGACATTGTCCTCACTGCAAAGAAAGCGGAAAGCTACGCTAAAATCCGCATAGCCAACGCTCACACCAACATTGTACTTGTTGAAAAAAACGGTGAAAAGCTGCTTGAAAACAAAGTGCGTTGCGAAAGCGACGAAGGCTTTACCGACCGAAGTGCACTCTCGGGCGAGGCTATATGGAAATACATAACCGAAGTAGATATCGAAGACATCAAGCCTGTTATTAAAAGACAGATTGAATATAACACTGCTATTGCCAAGGAAGGACTAAAAAACGATTACGGTGCATCTATCGGCAAGGTTATACTTAACGCCTACGGCGACAATGTGCGGGACCGTGCAAAGGCTATGGCGGCGGCAGGGTCGGATGCGAGGATGAACGGCTGCGAGCTGCCCGTTATTATAAACTCAGGAAGCGGCAATCAGGGTATGACCTGCTCTTTGCCTGTTCTTGAATATGCCAAAGAGCTTAATTCAACCGAAGACAAGCTTTACCGTGCATTAGCACTTTCTAATCTTATTGCAATTCATATCAAATCGGGCATAGGCAGGCTTTCGGCTTATTGCGGAGCAGTAAGTGCAGGTGCTGCAGCAGGTGCAGGTATTGCATATCTTTATACCGAGGATTACAAAACTGTTATGCACACCGTTGTAAATGCATTAAGCATTGTGTCGGGCATTATCTGCGACGGGGCAAAGGCAAGCTGTGCCGCCAAAATCGCTTCGTCCGTTGATGCAGGCATCTTAGGCTTTGATATGTACAGACAAGGCAAGCAATTTGTAAGCGGCGACGGCATTGTGGCAAAAGGCTTTGAGGCAAACGTCAAGAATATCGGCAGACTTGGCAAAGCAGGCATGAAAACCACCGATGCCGAAATTCTCAGCATGATGATGGATACGTAAAACAAAAGGTGAGAACCGATTAGCCTCGGCTCTCACCTTTTTATTAAAGTGCCATATAAAAGTACTCTGTTATGGTTTCCTCGGACTCTTTAAGCCCCGTGTCTATCCACCATTTTACAACCTCAACAAACACCGCTGCAATGTGATTCACCTTAAAATCCTCAGGCAGTTTTTCCACTTCTCTTCCCTTAAGCAAATCAAGCTGACCTTCACAAAGCTTTAAAAGGTTCTCCTTAAAATATCCCAAAAATATCTCGTTATTGCTTGACGACAACAGCGACAAAAGGTTGTTGTCGTTTTTCTTTATATGAGCAAACAAGTGCAGAAACACAGACCCGTGCTCGTCACATTCAAAAATATGCCTGTGGTGATGCTCATTGCCTTCTGCATCAAAAATATGGCAGAAAAGCTCGCCGCAAAGCTCCTTAAGCAAAAACTCCTTGGTTTCAAAATGTGCGTAAAAGGTTGCCCTGCCAACGTCTGCCTTTTCGATAATCTCGCCTACGGTAATGTGGGCAAAGTCACGCTTTTTTAAAAGCTCCTCAAAGGCTCTGAAAATTGCTTCTCTGGATTTTCTCTGTCGTCTGTCCATAAATCCTCCATATATTTTTGCCGATTTGTTCGGTATCGTACTATCGTAAAGTTCTGACTGTTGATTTTACATCATATTTTTATAAAATAATATTGAACAGTAAGTTCGGTAACGAATTCATTGTATCACCAAACAACCCACAGGTCAACAGGAGTACATTATGAAAACAGAAAAAAACATTTTACTTGCATTTATTCTTAATCTTAGCTTTTCCGTCTTTGAATTTTTCGGCGGTATATTTACGGGCAGTGTTGCCATTATGTCCGACGCACTTCACGATACAGGCGACGCCCTAAGTATCGGCGTTTCATACTTTCTGGAAAAGAAAAGCCAAAAACACCCCGACGCAAAATACACCTACGGCTACCGCCGTTACTCAGTGCTTGGCGGATTGATTACCACCGTTATTCTTCTTACGGGCTCGGTGCTTGTAATTATAAACAGTATTCACAAGATTATTAACCCCTCTGAGATTAACGCAGACGGAATGATAATTTTTGCGGTGCTTGGTGTTATAGTAAATTTTGCCGCAGCACTTTTTACACGCAAGGGCGACTCTATAAATCAGAAAGCCGTTAACCTTCATATGCTTGAAGACGTTTTAGGCTGGGCAGTTGTGCTTGCAGGCTCAATTGTTATAAGGTTCACAGGCTTTACACTTATCGACCCCATAATGAGCATAGGCGTTGCGGTGTTTATTTTTATCAATGCCTTTAAAAATCTTAAGGATATTGCCGACATTTTCCTTGAAAAAACTCCCGAAAACATCGACATAGGCGAAATTATAGAACACATTGAAAGCATTGAAGGCATCAAAGGTGTTCACCACATCCACGTAAGAACCATTGACGGCAACACAAACTTTGCCACAATGCACCTTGTAACTAACAAAAACGGCAAGGAAATTAAGGACAAGGTAAGAGCAGAGCTTAAAGAGCACGGAATTTCCCACGCAACCTTAGAACTGGAGCTTGAAAATGAAATCTGCGAAAGCCATCATTGCCATATTGAATTTAAAGAATCGGACTTCCACGGTCATCACCATCATCACCATCACCATTAAAAGCAAACTCGGGTAAAATTACCCGAGTTTTTTATGGTTATATAACCTCAATTTCTATACCCACTACACCGTGTTGCTTTTGTCTTTCCTTTGAATAGTAAATTTCCATATCAGCAGGTGAAGCACAGCTTATATCATCCTCTGTATATCCGCACTTAAGCAAAGGTAAATTTTCATAAAGCTCGACAAAAGACTTAAACACATACAAATTCACAACTTTTACATCTAATGTATCAAGCTCATTTTCAGTATTCACAAAGGTAATGTAATCGCCGACTTCAATGCCCTGACGTTTTTCGTCGTGTAGTCTGAGCTCAATGGTTTTTCTCCCCGACCTTATCATTTCAAACGGAGAAGGATTCAGATTCATACTATGTTTGTTCATTCTTGCCTCACTGGTTATTCTTTATTTTATTTATCGTATCTTTTCTTATTTCTTCTCTAAGTTTGATAAGATATTCTGAGAAAGACACTTTGTCATCGGCATATGTCTGATTAAGTTCATACTCCAATGGAAGCCAGGTAGACAAATCAGACGCATTGTGCTGAATAAGAGCTTCTAAGCCATCAATTGCTTTGTAAATTTTCGCTTCAAGACTTTCTCTT
Organism: Ruminococcus sp.; assembly: GCA_017481395.1. The sequence goes on from JAFUPE010000079.1 coordinate 11,606, forward strand.
TTTGCCATTTCTTCAAAAAGGTATTTAAGCTCATCTGCATACATTTCTGGCAATGTTTCTACCCAATCCAAAAGAAGATTTTCTTCATGTTGCTCGTTTTCATTGGTCTTTTCAAAGGCAGGAATATCTCCTGTAAAAGCTTCGCCCAAATCGTGAACAATGCACATTTTAATAACCTTGTCCATATCCGCCTCGGGAAATTCATCCCTTAGGAAAAACGCCATAAGTGTTGTCATAAAGCTATGCTCGGCAACACTCTCGTGCCTGCCTTTTTCGGTGTAGCTATGGCGTGTGGTATCCTTAAGCTTTGCCGCCACACTCAAAACTTCCAATAATTCTCTATGTTTCATACATATCCCTCAAACTTAAGCTTACTCTTGTAATTATAGCCTCCTTAATTACTATTTGCAAGAAAAAACGCCTCACAAAAGCTGTGAGGCGATCTTTGATATTATTTATCAAAAGACACAGGGTTTGTTTCGCCATTGGCAAAAGCGTCGGGGCCGGGGTCTGACATTGAAAAATACATACGTGCCGCCTTAGTGGTGCCGAAATCTCTGTTGGAGCCTGAATTCTGCACCTTGTTAAAAGCATCGCGGAACATCTGATTATGAGCCTCCTCACGATTGAGCAAAAAATCAATGGTTTTTCTCACCTTTTTGTCATCAATCTGGCGATAAAGATACTCGTAAACCACCTTAGCACGCTGTTCAGAAGCAATATTGCTGAGCAAATCAGCACACAAATCACCTGTAACGGTTACATAATCAGCAGTCCACGAATAACCCGAAGCATTTATAAGACCGGGGTTAAGTCCGAGAATTACGTGGGACTGAATTTCGCCTGCTTCTACCTCGCTTGCATCCACATCATGACCATTTAGCAGATTGATAGTCTGAGCTATCATTTCCATATGGCCTAATTCCTCAGCAGCAATGTCAAGAAACAAATCCTTGATTTCGGGATCTTCTATTCTGAAGCTCTGGGACATATACTGCATTGCCGCCTTAAGTTCACCATTGCCTCCGCCAAGCTGCTCTTGTAAAAGTGCCGCATACTGAGGGTTAGGTTTCTCTACTGCTACAGGATGAAAAAGCTTTTTTTCGTGTTTGAACATAGTATTTACCTCCATATATTTTCTCTTATTACTTTTTCCGCTACGTTGGAAAATATACAAAGCAAAACACCAAGAGTTCGGTTAAACAATCATTCGGTTAAAAATATAAATGTTATTTTATTAGTTTTAATTGCTAAATAATCACCCACCGAAACACAACTAATTGATGGTTGACATTTTGGATTAATTTAAGTATAATAACAACGTTGTCCATTTCTTTTGTGACGTATAGCAATTTTAGCTTTGAAAAAATCCCGAAACCAAAGAAAAGTTTGCAACGACCACATGAACTCCACAAAGGTTCAGACTAAAATAATCAGCCTGAAAATCAAATTTTCAGACCGAATATAAAACCCCAGAAAAATCATCAAAAAATAACATCGGGGCGTGGCGCAGTTTGGGGACGTTTCCGAGCGCTGCCTGTGGCAGATGCAGCGAGGAATAAGGAGTGGCAGTAACTTATGCTATGGCAAGTGAGCTATGCTCACGCAGACAGAGTATTAGTTACAACAGGAAGCGCGCTTGCTTTGGGACTGCGACAGTCAAACACCAGTCAAAAAATCCCATCCGCAAAACCCTCGCAAACATCGGCACTTTCGGCTTTAAAAAATTCCCGAAATCAAAGAAAAGTTTGCAACGACCACATGAACTCCACAAAGGTTCAAAGTTAAAAAATCAGCCTGAAAAATCAAATTTTCAGACCGAATATAAAACCCCAGTTTTTCAAAATTTTCAATCATCGGGGCGTGGCGCAGTTTGGTAGCGCGCTTGCTTTGGGAGTGTTACCGACGACATCCATTAGAAATTTCCAAACCCTCAAAGAAGCCTTAAACACTGCGGATTTTCCTCTTTCTTTTCTCTTTGAAATGTGTTATAATAAGGCAACGACCACATAGTATCCCACAGATACTAA
>JAFUPE010000080.1 GCA_017481395.1 Ruminococcus sp.
AAACTTTAGCAGAGCTTATGCAGGAAAACCCTGACAATATGGACGAATACATTGAAAAGCTGGTGGACATTCAGCTTGAGATTCACTCCAAAAAGAGTCCTCTCCTTAATAAGCTTAAGGACAAAATGAACCGTAAGATAAGCTCCACCGAGCTTGACGCTACTACAAGATACGAGCTTCACACACGCCTTGAGGGTATGCCCAAGCACAACAAGGTTTGCCATGGCGACCTTAACCCCTCCAACATTATTGTTAAAGAAGACGGCACACCCTACATTATCGACTGGGCACACGCAACCCAGGGTAACGCATCTGCAGATGCCGCCAGAACATACCTTCTTTTCTGCCTTGCAAACCAAGGGGAAATCGGCAAAAAATATCTTAACGCATTCTGCAAAAAGAGCGACACCGCCCTGCAGTACGTTCAGAAGTGGATGCCAATTGTAGCCGCTTCTCAGTCCGTAAAAGGCAACGCCGAGGAACGCGAGTTCCTGCTTTCATGGGTAAACGTAGTTGACTACGAATAACCCGTTAGCCACGAGAGGGCAATTCACTCGTTAACCACGAGAGGGCAATTCGCCTTCGGACAGGTAACATATAATAATAACCTACCATCAACGGCGGGTTATACTAAATAAACTGAAACAAAGTATCAACGCCCGACGGCAAAAGAAAAACCGTCGGGCGTTATTTTATACACTTACTTATTTATAACGTTATTTATTTCATTACCACTTAGTAAATTCTCCAGATTTTTGCTGATGTGTGCATCAAGCCTTACCTTAACTTCCTTTGAAATCGCCGCTACGCCGGGCAACACCACAACATTTCTAAGCCTTCTGAAAGGGTTTGTAAAAGGATTAGGACAAAGCTCAAACATATCAAGTACAGCACCCGAAATCTGCTTTCTTTTAAGGGCGTTATAAAAATCCTTTTCATTAAAAACAGCTTTTCTGCCTACGTTTATGACTACGGCACTACTTTTCATTTTACTGAAAAAGCTACTGTCAAGCATACCTGCGGTTTCCTCGTTATGAGGCAGTGTAGATATTATGTAATCATATTTATCTAAAACAGATTTAAGCTCGTTAAGGTTTCGAAAGATTTTTCTATACTGAGGCTTGTCCTCGCAGTAAGGGTCGTAGCCGTCAACAGCCCCATCAAAGCCCGAAAGCCTTTTAGCAACCTCGGTACCTATATTACCTGCTCCCATTATAAGCACGTTTTTTTCGCTGAGCTCTGTTATAAGCGAATAACCGCGGGTGAATTTAATATGGCGGTTATTCGGATTTTTTCGCAGTTTTTTAGCCATCAATAGCATTCCGAACACAACGGTTTCTGCAATAGGAGCACCATAAACGTTGCCCGCATTGGCAACTGCAACGCCTTTTTCTTTGTAAGCCTCAAGAGGTACGCCGTCAAAGCCTGCACTTGTAAGCTGAAAAAGCTTAAGGTTAGGAAGCTTAAGCTTCTGTGTCTCAATGGCCAAGGCACGCGTGCCTGCTACCGCCACAACGTCGCAGTTACCGTCAAAGCTTTTAAGCTCTGATGGCTTAATCCTTCTCAGCTCTGCATCTGTATTTTTAAAGGATAAATCTCTGTCGGTTAATATCAGCTTCATATTATCCCCCCAAAAAAGCTATAACAATATTTTATCATAGCAGTTATGACTATGCAAGACAAAACACATCATTCATTAAGCTTAAGCTTTATATCACAGCCGACAATTTCTATTTCCTTTATAGTTCCCTTTTGGTCTGTGTATACTTTATAGCAACCGCTGTCGCTCTTTGCCGTAGCTACAAAAACCAAGTCTTCATAAGGCTCAAGCACAGGCTTTTGAGACATCGCGTTATCAAGGGTATTTTTGATGCTTTGGGCGAAAGAAGAAGGCGGCAGATAATCGCTTTCGGTTACAGCGTTAAGTCCTCGGTAGCTGACCGTAAAATTATCTTTGAAGCTAAAACTAAGTCCGTAAAGCTCATCCGGAGTAGAAATGTCAAGGTACATTTCGCCTCCATCAGCATAAATAAGAAGCCCCTCAAGCTTCATGTCACCCATTGTAGCGGCAAAAGGACTGTCAATATGCATTTGAATGTTTTCGGGAGCTTTCAACGAGCAACCGGAAAACATAAAAACAAAAAGGAATATCAACATACACATTGTCGGTTTTTTCATAAAACCACCTCAAAAACAGTACATTAACATTCCTTGAATACACTTGGCAAATATTCTATTATATCTGATGCTATAACACATCTGTGGGTTAATTCCTTTTCGGCAAAGTCGCCGCCTAAGCCATGAATGAAAGCTCCCATAACAGCAGCTCTAAAAGGCTGTGCACCCTGACTGAGCAAAGCCGTAATAATACCCGACAGCACATCTCCCGAGCCTGCAGTCGCCAAAGCACAGGAGCCTGTGGGGTTTATCATAACCTCGCCTGTTTCACTTGCTATAATGGTGTTTTTACCCTTTAGCAAAAGTGTAACTCCGTACTCCTTAGCAAATTCAGCCGCAACCTTCTCACGATTACTTTTTATGTACTGAGAGGTAAAGCCTGTAAGCCGAGCCATTTCGCCCTCATGAGGAGTAAGCACCACAGGGCAGGATTTTTTCTTTAATACATCTATATGCGAAGAAAGCACATTTATACCGTCGGCATCTATTAAAAGAGGCTTGGTGTTCTCACGCAAAAGCTGAAGCAGTATATCTTCCGTAGTTTTGCTCTGCCCCATACCGCATCCTATTAAAACCGCCGAGTTCCTGCTAAGATTTGCTTTATCCAGTGTGTGTTCGGCCTCATTGTAAACAGAAAAAACCGCTTCGGGCAAAGAGGACGCACAAATCGGATAAATACTTTCGGGCACAACAAGGCGGACAATTCCCACGCCGCTTCTGAGTGCAGCTTTTGCACAAAGCACAGCCGCACCTGCCATACCGTAAGAGCCTGCAAAAATGGTAGCACAGCCTTTGGTGTACTTATTGGCATCCGCTGAAATACAGGGCAAATTAGCCTTTACAAAGCTTATATCCGTAATCATTTTCTGCCGTAGAAAAGCTTAAGTGCGATTTCACGCTTAAGGTAAGGACGCATTCCCTCAAGGATTTTTTCGTTAGGAACAAAAAGCAAAAGACAAAGTCCTTTTTCGGCAAGTCTGAACTCTGCAAAGTAAACCTCGTTAACATCATGACCGCCTGTAAAGTCAAACTTCTTGGCATATCTTTGGTTTGGAATATCCTCGTCAGTAACCTTTGCAAGCTTTTCGATATTTTTGATTTCCACCTTAAGCTTTCTCTTACGGCTTGCTTTTGCGGTAACCTTTGCCACAATAAAGTCACTGCCGTAAACAGAATAGTCGTAATCTACTTTAAGAATTCTCGGAACAGTCGCCCACAACACAAAGGCACCGAACATCGCAAGCACAAGTGCAAATAATGGATAAAAGTAATCATAATTACCCAGTGATGCGGCTGTGTAAAAAAGCATCATTAAAAATACAATAGGCAAAAGAAAAGCCAATACAATTAAAAGACACAGCACAACGTGCTTTGTGCCCTTCTTAACCTTTACGACCTGTTCGCAGAAACCTTCCACAAAAATCACTCCGTTTCAAAAAATACAAGTATAATATAACATAATAAAATATTTTTTTCAATAACCTCTTGCCAAAACTTTAATATAATGTTAAGATAACAAAGTAACACTGTGACGAAGGAAGTAGCAGCTTTAAAAATCTCTGCAAAGAGAGCACTGTCCGCGGCTGAAAGACAGTGCCCGAGATAAAGCGGTGAAGTTCCCTTCTGAGTGGCAGGGCTGAACAAAAGCAAGGCTTAAAAGTAGGCTCTGACGGTGGGCACCGATATATGCCAAAGGAGTGTTTGCTTCGGATAGAAAGCAAGAATCAGGGTGGTACCGCGGATTTTTATTCGTCCCTGCGATTATTTCGCAGTGGGCGATTTTTTATTTTTACGAAATTACAATACGGAGGTTTAAGAGATGAACGAGAAAATCATTGCTTTGCAAAAAGAAATCAATGAAAAACTTATATCTGTGACGGATTTAGCCGAGCTTGATGCAATACGTATTGCCTATTTAGGCAAAAAGGGCAGCATCACCGCCCTTTTAAAGGGAATGAAAGACTTAAGCGTAGAAGAGAAAAAGACATTCGGTGCAGAGGTCAATACATTTAAGGAAATAGTAACTGCACAGCTTGAAGCTAAACTTAGGCAGCTTAAAGAAAAGGAAATTGCCGCTGAAATCGGTGCAATGCCTGTTATCGACGTTACAACTCCCGCAAATTCTGAGCGTGGGTCTTATCACCCCATTACACTTGTTCAGCGTCAGTGCGAGGCTATTTTTAAATCTATGGGATTTACTGTTGAGGACTACCCTGAGGTAGTTACCGACTACGAGTGCTTCGAAGCACTTAACATTCCCAAGCACCACCCTGCCCGCGATATGCAGGACACATATTACCTTGATAACGGTCAGCTTTTAAAAACTCATACCTCTGCCGCACAGAATGCTATTCTTAAAAAATACGGCAAACGGCTTATGGAGTCAGGAGTTCCCATTAAGGCTATCTTCCCCGGCCGTTGCTTTAGAAACGAAGCAACCGACGCCTGTCACGAAAACACCTTCTTCCAGATGGAGGGTATTATGGTTGACAAGGCAATTAATATTTCAAACCTTATTTACTTTATGAAAACTATGCTTTCGGAGGTTTTCCAGAAGGACATCAAGGTAAGACTTCGCCCCGGCTTCTTCCCCTTTGTTGAGCCCGGATTTGAGCTTGATATAAGCTGTCTTATCTGCGGTGGCGAGGGTTGCCCCTCCTGTAAGCACTCAGGTTGGTTGGAGCTTTGCCCCTGCGGTATGATTCATCCCAACGTGCTTAAGGAAGGCGGCATCGACCCCGACGAGTATATCGGCTTTGCTTTCGGCTTAGGTCTTACACGACTTGCTATGATGAAGTACGGCGTTAAGGATATCCGTAACCTTAACAGCGGCAGCCTTAAGGCATTAAGTCAGTTTACAGACGACGAATAAGGAGGGTTCAGAATATGTTTTTATCTATGAATTGGATTCAGGACTTTGTAGATTTATCTGGTCTTGATAAACTTGAACTTATACACAAGCTTTCTCTTTCTACTGCTGAGGTAGAAAACGAGATTTTCTTCAAGGGTGCTGATATCTCAGGCGTTGTAGTTGCTGAGATTAAATCTGTTGAAAACCACCCCGATTCAAAGAAGCTTCACCTTTTAAAGGTAGATGCAGGCGACGGCAAGCTTACCGATGTTGTTTGCGGTGCACCCAACGTAAGAGTCGGCATGAAAACCGCTTTTGCAAAAGTCGGTGCAAAATTAGGTGAAATCGAAATTGCACCCAGACCCTTAGCAGGCTTTGAGTCCTTTGGTATGTGCTGCTCTGAGGCTGAAATCGGTATTTCCGACGACCACTCAGGCATTATGGATATACTTGAGGATGTAGCAGTAGGTACAGACATCAAAGACGTTTACGAGATTGAGGATATTATCTTCGAGATTGACAATAAGTCCTTAACAAACCGACCTGATTTGTGGAGTCACTACGGCTTCGCGAGGGAGTTTGCCGCACTTGCAGGCAGAGAGCTTAAGCCCTTAGAGGTTGAGGATCTGACAGCTTACGATAATCTTAAGAAGATTGACATGAAAATTGAGGATAAGCTTTGTCAGCGTTACAGCTGTATGCAGGTTGAAAATATCAGCAGAAGTGTAAGCCCCGTTAATATGCGAATCCGTCTTTTCTACTGCGGAATGAGGGGCATCAACTTCCTTGCTGACCTTACAAACTACCTTATGCTCGAGGTTGGTCAGCCTATGCACGCATTTGACTCCAGAAAGGTAGAAAAAATCCGTATCAAACGTTTTGATACTCCCTTTACTTTCCAGACTCTTGACGGTGTAGAGCGTAACATTGACGAAAATACACTTATGATTTGCAACAGTGATACTCCTGTTGCAATTGCAGGTATTATGGGCGGTCTGGACTCTGAAATTGTAGAGGACACCACAACCCTTACCCTTGAGTCTGCAACCTTCGATGCTGTTTCTATCCGTAAGTCTACCGTAAGACTTGCTCACAGAACCGATGCATCCATCCGCTACGAAAAATGCCTTGACCCCGAGATGACAACCCTTGCAATTGCAAGATTTATTAATCTGTTAAAGAAATATGATAACGGTGCAGAGGTTGTGTCGGCTCTTACCGACGAGTATGCTTACAAGTACGACACAGTAAAGCTTGACTTTGACAAAAATTTCGTAAATCGCTACACAGGCATCGAAATTTCAAACGAGGCTATCGTTAAGACACTTACCGATTTAGGCTTTAAGGTAACCCTTGAAAACGACAACTTCTCTGTAGTTGTACCTTCATGGCGTGCTACCAAAGACGTTACCATTAAAGCTGACATCATTGAGGAAATCACCCGTATTTACGGCTATGACAACTTTGATATCAACACTACACTTTCTCCCCTTTATCCTGTAAGAGCCGAGGTTTTAAAAAGCAACGAAAACAGGCTTAAAGATTTACTGGTTAAGAAGTATAATCTGCACGAGCTTCACTCTTACATCTGGGCTTACACTGACGAGCTCAAAGCTTTAGGCATTGAGGTTGAAGATAACGTTAAGCTTTTAAACGCCACCAACCCCAATATAGAGACTATCCGCACCTCGATTATTCCTACTCAGCTTTGTCAGGTTAAAGTAAACACAGGCTACGGTGCTGACTTCGGTATTTTTGAAATTGGCAAGGTTATTAAGGGCTTAAAAGAAGACGGACTCTGCAACGAAAAAAAGGTTCTTACCATTACCCTTTACAGCAAGACCAAGGATATTAAGACACTTTATCTTGAATTAAGAGATATGCTTTCTGTCGCTGCTTCTGATATTAAGCATATGGACGTTTCATTCAAAGCCGCCGAAACAAACAAAGCGTATATCCATCCTGTTAACTACAACGAAATTTTAGTCGGAGGCAAAACAGTTGGTGCAATGGGTATTGTGCATCCCTCTGTTGGCAAGAAGATAGATAAGAAAGCAAACGTTGTTTTTGCTGAAATCGATATGAATGCTTTCACCGAAGCAGAGGTAGGCACCATAGTTTACGACGAGCCTTCCAAGTTCCCTGCAATGACCTACGACATCAGTGTAGAGGTTCCTCAGGGCGTGCTTTTTGAAAGCCTTAAAAACTGTTGGCAGGAAGATGGTACTGCTCTGCTCAAGTCTACAAAAATTGTTGATACCTACGACACCGACACTGTTCACAGTATAACAATAAGATTTGAGTTTTCATCAAATGAACGCACTCTTTCCAGCACTGAAATTCAGGAGATTATGGATAAGGTTATTGCAAACCTTAATGCAATCGGCGTAAACCTCCGCTAACCGTTTGCCACGGTGGGCATTTCCGCCTACGGATAAATTTATTTAACCCCGTCGTTTCATTAACGGCGGGGTTTTTGTTTGCTTTTATCAATCGTAGCGAAGCGACCCTTAACTTTTTCCGCAGGAAAATATATCACATTGAAGGCAATATATCACTAAATATCCAAGTGCATATTTTGCACTTAGATATTTATTCACAAGGGGTATTGAAAAATTCTGAAAAGTATTGTATAATATTTCTATATTGTAGATTTCTACAGAGATTTATCCTAAATTTAGCTTCGGAGGTGTTTCGGATGTTGGATAAAACCATGGTATTTTCTTTAGGCGGTGACAGGGATGTTGAAATGAAACGTGCCCTGATGATAGTTTATGACGCATTGCGTAAAAAAGGCTACAATCCTATTAATCAGATTGTGGGCTACATTCTTTCTGAAGACCCTACCTACATCACCACCTACAACAATGCCCGAAATATCATTTCTAAAATTGACAGAGACGACCTTTTAGAGGCGTTGGTTAAATCTTATCTAAAAAACTGACGGAGGTATTATTTTGGCAGATAAAGAATTTTTCACATATAAGGGCAGACCACTGGTAAGATGCGGTGATGAGCTTTACTACGGAAGCATGGCAGAGCGTTTTGTTATACGCATGCAGATTAAATCAAAGAAAACCGTAGGCGATTTGGAAATTGCCGACAAGGTCGCTATTCAGCTTATGTGTACCGACCCTGACCTTTCTCCCAGAAAGCAGCTTATCAAATCTTCCGAGAAAACGGGTCTTTTCCTTGCAATTGACATTGCAGACATCTGGTTAGAGCGTGCTCTTTCCAACAAGCTTTAATTTAAAACAAAAAGCCAAGGACAGCTTACTTGCTAATCCTTGGCTTTTACTTTTAATTTTTTTGAGTTTTAAGGGCTTCAATTACATTTTCGTTTTCGTCAAAAATATCACTTAAATCCGTAGCTGTAATGTCAATCTTTTCGTAGGTTCCGCTTAAATCCTTGCTATCAGTACTGAAAGCTTCTGCAAACTTGTACAATGCCTTGCCATCTGAGTCCGCTTGTCGGTATGTATTAAAGGAACGGCTCTGCGATAAATCATCACCTAAAACAAGATAACTTAAACCGCTGCTGTCGGTATAAATCCAGATTGTGCTGTCCTTGGCATCAGCCGAAGCCTTTGAGGTAATTTTCTCATTGTAAAGCTCGGCATAACCCATATCAAAGCCGCAGACCATAACGCTGTCTACCTTGCCGCCCTTTTCAGAAGGATAGGCAATAAGCATTTCAAGACCGCCGTCACCTGTAAAGTCGTAGAGCCTTACCACAGCCGTACCGCAAAGGGTGCCGTCGTTTTCTTTGGCTTCGCCGTACTTTTCGACAAAGCTGTTATACGTATTATAAAAAACTCTTGCTCGGTCAGCGTTACCTATATTGTAACTTCTGCCACCGTTATTACAGGCAACCAACGGCACAGTAATCAAAAGCAAAAGTAAAGCCGAAATAAGCTTCTTCATATCAAAACCTCCATATTTTAAGCTAAATCTATTTTACAATAAAGCTTAATAATTTGCAATAAAGATTTTTATGTTTACAAAAAGCCTTACAATAATGTATAATTTTTAAAAACAGCTCTGGAGGGATTGCTTTGCACGGTGCGAGAGCCTATTTTAAAAAAACCGACTTAATGGCGGTAGTGCTTGTACTTTTAATATCCGCCCTTTCGGCTACATTTCTGATTTTAAACCATACGGATAATTCTAAGCCCGAAGCAGCCGAAATCAGAGTAAATACAAAGCTTATTAATACCATAAACCTTTCTCAGGTCTCAGAACCTTATACCATTACTGTAGAGGGCAACCTTCCGGTTACTCTTGAGATAAGCAAAGACGGAGTAAGATTCACAGAGTCGCCATGTACCGACAAGCTTTGCGTTCATTCCGGACTTATAGAATCAAACGAATCGGCGGCTTGCCTGCCTGCAGGAGTTTCTGTTACCGTTAAGGGAGAAAAAACTCCCGAGGTAGATGTGGTTGTGGGGTAAGCTATGAGTAAGATAACAATTAACAAAAAGCTTTTTACCATCGCACGCACTGCACTGTTGTCGGCGGTAGCGGTGGTGCTTTCTATACTTGAAAGCTTTATTCCCGATTTGCCCTTTGTTCTTCCGGGTATGAAGCTGGGACTTGGCAATATCGCTGTACTTTTAGCGGTGGAAACCTGCCCTTTGCCTGCTGTGCTTTATATTGCTGTTGTAAGGGCACTTTTCACCCTTGTAACAAGAGGTGCTACGGCATTTTTTATGAGCTTTGCAGGGGCGGTAATAAGCTCACTTGTAATGTACGCATTGGCACATTTTAAGAAGCCTGCATTCGGATGTCTCGGTATAGGAGTTGCGGGTGCTTTGTCGCACAACTTAGCTCAGCTTTGTGTGGCACTGCTTATTGTAGGCGAAGCCGTATGGGGATACCTGCCAATAGTCTCCTTTTTCTCTCTTATTTCGGGGGCACTTACGGCACTTGTTCATTATTTTGCATTGCCATCGGTAACAAAAGTATCGTTTTTTCACTAAATTGTTGCAAATTTCCCCTTAATATGATATGCTATTTTTTATATAAGGAGAAGCGTTATGGATAATAAAAAGTCTAAAAACAAAAAAGGCAGCAAGCTTCTTAAAATTGTAGTTTTAGTTGTAGTGCTTGCTTTAGTTGGAGTAGGCTCCATTATTTTGTCAGACGTTTTCTTTTCTGACGATACCCAATCTCCTGAAACAGAAACCATTACAATAAGGGTTTCGGACAAGGATATTTATTTAAATGGCAGTGATAAAACCAGCCTTGATGCTCTTGACGCATATTTAACAGAGCGTTTCGATAAAAACGATTACTGCACCGTTGCACTTATTAACGACACGCAAACTCCTGCCGATACCGATACCTACAATTTGGTGGTAGAGCTTTTAGGTAAGTTTGGAATTAAGCAGGACAGGCTTACGCTTCCTGCAACAGACGACGAGCTATAACTTCGACGACTAATAAGAATAAAGATTTTAAGAGGATTTGGTGCTGATATGAGATTACTTGAAGAACGAATTATTAACGAGGGCAAGGTGCTCCCGGGCAATGTGCTTAAGGTTGACGGATTTTTAAATCACAGAATTGACGTTGAGCTTTTAAACGCAATGGGCGAAGAATTTGCCCGACTATATAAAGACTGCGGCGTTAATAAAATCCTTACTATCGAGGCTTCGGGTATCGGTATAGCCTGTATTGCGGCACAGCATTTCGGCTGTCCTGTTGTTTTTGCAAAGAAGTCTAAAACCACCAACATCAGCTCCGACTTCTACTGTGTTGACGTACAGAGCTACACCCACAACACCACAAACAAAGTTATTGTTTCAAAGGAATATCTTGACGAAAACGACAGGGTTTTGGTTATTGACGACTTTTGGGCAAACGGCTGTGCACTCAGGGGACTTTGCAAGCTTATTAAGGATGCAGGCGCTACCTTAGTGGGATGCGGTATTGCTATTGAGAAGGGCTTTCAGCCTGGCGGCAAAGAAGTACGAGCACTGGGCATACGCGTCGAGTCGTTGGCAATTGTAAAGTCTATGAATGATGAGGACGGCACAATTGTTTTTGGTTAATTTTACTATTGACAGTATATACATATTAGTTTATAATACCCTATGGTCAGAGGTTTGCTGACAATTTTCAACTTAATATTTACCGCTTATCAAGAGTGACTGAGGGAACAGGCCCTGTGACGTCCGGCAACCTGCGTTAAGTAAGGTGCTAATTCCTGCGGAGAACCGAAAGATGAGTTTTATTGCCGCTGTCGGTTTTCGACGGCGGTTTTATTTTTGCAAATTTTATTTTATCGAAAGGAAGATATATATGGCAAGATTTTTATTTACATCTGAGTCTGTAAACGAAGGTCATCCCGACAAAGTTTGCGACCAGATTTCCGATGCAGTTTTAGACGCTATTTTAGCTCAGGACAAAAACGCCCACGTTGCATGCGAGGTAACAGCCACAACAGGCATGGTAAACATCATGGGCGAAATCACAGCAAATGCTGAGGCTGATTTTGAAAAAATCGCCAGAGAAGTAATTAATGATATCGGCTACAACAAGGCTGAATACGGCTTTGACGCTGATACCTGCAAGGTTAACGTTTACATTGATGCTCAGTCTACCGATATCGCAATGGGCGTTAACGAGTCTTTAGAGCTTAAAGACGGCAAAGAGGATGCCGACAATCTTATCGGTGCAGGTGATCAGGGTATGATGTTCGGCTTTGCTTGTAACGAAACCAAAGAGCTTATGCCCATGCCAATTTCTTTGGCTCAGAAGCTTGCCCTGCAGCTTACCGAGGTAAGAAAAAACGGCACACTCCCCTACCTTCGTCCCGACGGCAAAACTCAGGTTACCGTAGAATATGATGACGATAAGGTAGTAAGAATTGACGCTGTAGTTGTTTCAACTCAGCACGACGAAGACGTAACCCTTGACACAATCCGCAAGGATATTATCGAACATGTAATTAAGCCTGTCATCCCCGCTGAGCTTATGGACAAAGATACAGATATCTACGTTAATCCCACAGGCAGATTTGTAATCGGCGGCCCCGTTGGCGATTCAGGCCTTACAGGCAGAAAGATTATTGTTGACACCTACGGTGGCTACAGCCGTCACGGCGGCGGTGCTTTTTCGGGCAAAGACCCCACAAAGGTTGACCGCAGCGGTGCTTACTACGCAAGATACATTGCAAAGAATATCGTTAAGGCTTCTCTTGCAACAAAGTGCGAGGTTCAGCTTGCTTATGCTATCGGCGTTGCAGAGCCTGTTTCTGTTTTGGTTGAAACCTTCGGTACAGCTAAATGCAGCGAGGAGGTACTTTCCAAGGCAGTAAAAAAGGTATTTGACTGCCGCCCCTCTGTTATTATCAGAGATTTAAAGCTCACCGAAACCAAGTATCACCCCCTTGCCGCTTACGGTCATATGGGCAGAGAAGACTTGGGCGTTAAATGGGAAGACACAGACAGAGTTGATGCCCTTAAAGCCGCTGTGGCTGAGCTTTCTTAAGTTATGAAAAGAAAAGACTATATTAGCTGGGACGAGTACTTCATGGGCATTGCACTTCTTGCCGCACAAAGAAGCAAAGACCCCAACACTCAGGTAGGTGCTTGTATTGTTTCAAGGGATAACATAATAATCTCTACAGGCTACAACGGCATGCCAAAGGGGTGCTCTGATGACGAATATCCTTGGAACCGCAATGGTGTCGATACAAAATACCCTTACGTAGTTCACGCCGAGCTTAATGCAATTTTAAACGCAAACGGCAGGGATTTATCAGGCAGTAAGCTTTACGTAACGCTCTTTCCCTGCAATGAATGTGCCAAGGCAATTATCCAAAGCGGCGTTAAGGAATTCTTCTACCTTTCAGACAAATACGCCGACTCTCCCTCTACTCTTGCTTCTAAAAGGATGATAGAGTCTGCAGGCGTTAAGTTTACAAAGCTTATACCCAGCATTGACACTTTAACCCTTGATTTTAAAATTAAAGAATAAACGAAAGCCACCGAACTTGAACTTTTACAAATTCGGTGGTTTTTATGTTAGTGGGTATTTATGCCGAAAGAAATGGATATTGCTTCGTTTACCTTGCTCATGGAAGCATCGTCTACGCTTCCCATTTTTTCTTTTAGCCTGCGTTTGTCAATGGTTCTTACCTGCTCTAAAAGCACAACGCTGTCTTTTGAAAGTCCCGTAGACTCGGCACCGATTGCAATATGAGTAGGTATATTTGCCTTTTGTTGCTGACTTGTAATTGCCGCCGCAATTACGGTGGGGCTGTATTTATTGCCCACATCGTTTTGCACAATTAGCACAGGTCTTACTCCGCCTTGTTCAGAGCCTACTACAGGGCTTAAGTCTGCATAAAATATATCTCCGCGTCTAACGTTCATTTATTCACACTCCATATAAAGTGAGTCGTCTACCCAATAAGATTTTGTGGGATGATTTTGCTCACTCTGCTTCTTACTAATATTTTTGCCATGTACAAAATTTTTATACTGCTTTAGTAATATTTTATTTTACGAAGTGTTTTATGTTACCTTAAAATAACGAAGCAGGAGAGAACAATTTATTCTCTCCTGCTTTTCCTATTTTTCATATCCGTTAGCCACCGCAAGGCGTTTCGCCTTTGGATAGGCTACATGTTGAGGTAACGTCTAATTAACGGCGGGTCGGTTTTCTTTCCAACCAATAAATCACTCGGCTGTAAATACCATTTTGTTTCCTTCAAAGTCGCAAAGGATTTTATTCTTGCCTTCAAAATCGCCGCTTAAAAGCTTTTCGCTGAGCTCATCTTCCACCAAAGCACGCACTGCACGGCGTATGGGGCGTGCTCCGTAAATTTCGTCAAAGCCCTCGTCAGCAATACGCTCTAAAGCTTTGTCGGTAAATCCAAGCTCATATCCAAGACTCTTGAGCCTTTCGCCTAAATTCTTAAGCATAAGCGTTGCTATTTCCTTGACCTCGTCTTTGCTGAGCTTTGAGAAAACTATTACGTCATCCACACGATTTAAAAATTCGGGACGGAATACCTTTTTAAGCTCTGCCATTACGGTTTCCTTGACGTTATCATTTTTTTGCTCGGCTTGAGTATCGAAGCCCAAGGACTTAGTAGTATTTGTAATAAGCCTTGCTCCTACATTAGAGGTCATAATTATGACTGTATTTTTAAAGCTTACTGTCCTGCCCTGAGAATCCGTAAGACGTCCGTCCTCTAAAATCTGCAAAAGCATATTGAAAACATCAGGATGTGCCTTCTCTATCTCGTCAAAAAGAATTACAGAGTATGGTTTACGCCTTACCTTTTCTGTAAGCTGACCGCCTTCGTCGTAACCAACGTAACCGGGAGGCGAGCCGATAAGCTTAGATACCGTGTGTTTTTCCATATATTCGCTCATATCAAGGCGAAGCATTGCGTTTTCATCACCAAACATAGCCGCCGCTAAAGCTTTTGTAAGCTCTGTTTTGCCGACGCCTGTGGGACCTAAAAAGATAAACGAGCCTATGGGGCGGTTTTCCTCTTTTAGTCCTGCTCTGCCTCGGCGAATTGCCTTAGCAACCGCAGTAACCGCCGCATTTTGACCGATTACCCTGTTATGAAGCTCGCTTTCGAGATTTAAAAGCCTCTGGCTTTCTTCTTTGGTAAGCTCCTCGGCAGGCACACCCGACCAATCGGAAACAGTTTTTGCAATATCCTCTTTTGTAACAGTTGCAACGTTTGACTCGTTGTCAGCTTTCCACTTTTCTCTCTTTTCTTCAAGCGAAGCCGCAAGCTTCTTCTGCTTATCTCTTACCTTGGCGGCACGCTCAAAATCCTGAGAAGACACAGCCTCTGCTTTCTCAATTTCAAGGCTTGCAATTTCTTCTTCCTGTGTTTTTAGCTCGGGCGGAATTGTCTGCTCCTTAAGCCTTAGGCGAGACGCCGACTCGTCAATAAGGTCTATAGCCTTGTCGGGCAAATATCTGTCTGCGATATAGCGAACAGAAAGCTCTACCGCCGCCTCGATTGCCTCGTCGGAAATTTTCACCTTGTGGTGTGCTTCATATCTGTCGCGAAGTCCCTTAAGGATTTCTACCGCCTCTGCCTTTGTAGGCTCGCCAACCTTAACCGGCTGGAACCTTCGCTCTAAGGCAGAGTCCTTTTCGATATATTTTCTATACTCCGAAAGAGTAGTAGCACCTATCACCTGAAAGTCGCCTTTAGCCAAGGTCGGCTTTAAAATATTTGCGGCATCAGCTGACCCTTCGGCAGAGCCGGCGCCCACAATTGTATGAAGCTCGTCGATAAAAAGAATTGTGTTGCCGTCTTTTTTCAGTTCGTCAATGACGCCCTTTATGCGTTCCTCGAAATCGCCGCGGTATTTGGTGCCGGCAATCATACCTGTAAGGTTTAAGCTGAAAACACGCTTATCTTTAAGCAGTTCTGGCACTTCGCCCTGTGCGATTTTAAGGGCAAGACCTTCGGCAACGGCGGTTTTACCTACACCCGGCTCGCCGATAAGCACAGGGTTGTTCTTTGTTCGGCGTGAAAGAATTTCAACCACTCGGCGGATTTCGTTTTCTCTGCCGATAACGGGGTCGATTTCGCCGGATTTTGCCGCCTCTGTCAAATCTCTGCCGAATTTTTCGAGAGCTTTACTTTTACTTCCCTTGCCTTCGCTCTGCTTATGGGGCATATCCGCCGAAAAATCTTTTTCTGCATCTTCGTTAAGGCTTGCCTTAAGTGCGGTGAGGACAGAGTTTACTGAAACTCCCAGCTCCTCAATAAATTTCACGGCGTAAGAGTCTCGCTCGGAGAGCAGAGCCACCAAAAGGTGCTCGGTGCCTACAAAGCTGTGACCTACCTGAGCCGAGGTGATTACGGCTGTCTGCATAACCCGCTTTGTTCTGGGGGTAAAATCCTCGGGAGTAAGTGAGGTAGGCGAGCCTTTGCCGATTGTAATTTCGATTTTTTCTCTCAGGCTGTCTGCCGACAGTCCGCACTCTGTAAGTGTAGCGGCGGCAACCCCTGTCTGCTCCTCTAAAAGTCCTAAAAGCAGATGCTCGGTACCAATATAGGTATGCCCCATTTTAGCGGCACTGTCAATTGCCATATTCATGGCTTCGTTTGCTTTTTGTGTAAAACCCTTAAAATTATACATATACCTTCAATCCTTCCAATTTTCTATTTTACTTAGGTCTTAGCTCCTCTCTGATTATCTCGGCACGCACCCTGTCCCTTTCCTCGGGAGTAAGGCGTTTGCCTTTTATACGCATAAGGCTTGCAGGCTGAATTCTAAGCATCAGGCTGTCTACCGTTTCAAGACTTACGCTGTCAATAAGTCCCTCGCACACACCCATTCTTAAGTTTGAAAGAAGCTTAACTGCTTCTTTGTGACTTATGAGTCTTGCGGTAATAAGTATACCGTAGCTTCTACCGATTTTGTCCTGGTATTCAAAGCTCTGCATCATACTTTCGCGAGTTTTAAGCTCGGAATTTACAAGCTGTTCGGTTATGCTCTTAAGATTTTCTACCGCCGCTTTCTCGGAAATTCCAAGGGTAACCTGATTGCTAATCTGATACATCGCACCATGAGCTTCGGTATCCTCACCGTAGGCACCTCTTATTACCAAACCAAGCTTTGCAAGGTTTGCGGCAATACGGGATACTGTGCGGCTTTCTTTTAACGCAGGCAGATGCATCATTACGCTTGCCCTCATACCTGTGCCTAAGTTTGTGGGGCACTGGGTAAGGTAACCAAGGCGTTTGTCAAAAGCAAAGTTAAGCTTTTTGTCAAGCTCGGTGTCAAGTAAATCTGCAATCTCAAGAGCTTTTTCGATTTCAAACGTTGGCAGGATAACCTGAATTCTAAGGTGGTCTTCCTCGCCTACCATAATGCTGATTTCTTCATTTTCGGTGGTAATAAGCATTTTTCCCTTGCCGCCATCAGCAAAATCGGGGCTTATGAGGTGACGCTCTACCATAGAAACTCGGTCAAACTCGCTCATATCCTCCATTTTTACTGCCATAAATTTGTAGCCGCAAAAATCCTTGCCGCACATAACCGACTTGATTTTATCGCAGACTTCCTCACGCTCTATGTCGCTCATTCGATTTGGAAACGGATAGTCCGTTAGATTTCGTGCAAGACGAACTCGGGATGAAATAATTACTGCGTCACTCATTACTGTGCCTCCTTTTCCTTGATTTTGTCACGAAGCGTTGCGGCAAGCTCGAAGTTCTGTTCTTCGATTGCCTTTTTAAGCTCGACCTTTAAAGCTTTTATTTCGTCTTCAATTGACTTTTCAGGCTTTTGGTCTGTATTATCGGCACTTAACGATACCTTGCCACAGTGAGTGGTGTTGCCGTGAATACGTTTAATCGAAGGCAGAAGCTCCGAATAAAAAGCCTCGTAGCAATGAGCACAGCCAACCTTGCCTGTGTTGGTTATGTCACCGTAGGTACTGCCGCATTCAGGGCAACGAGATGCTCCTGAGCGTGCAGGCAATGCACCCGTAAAAAAGCTTTGAAGCAAACCGCCAAACATATCCGGCATTTCAAAATCAAATACATTATCGTATCCCATGGCGTGGGCACACTCGTTGCAAAGCATAAGCTCGGTATACTCGCCATTTACCACTTTTTTGATGTGGGTATTGGCTTCTTTTACTTTACATTTCTGACATTTCATATTTATTACCTCCCTATTAAAGTCAAAATCATATTCTTAAATATACTTGCCCTCAGAATATCTCTGCCTCGTGGCTCAACAGGCGAAAGTGCCCTGTCGGAAAGAGCCGAGGCTAAAAGCTTAGCGGTTTGCTCGGTTATTGCACCAACCCCCAAAAGATTATTAAGCATAACCTCTGCGGTCATTCTGTCAAGAGTATTACCTATAGAGTTTACAACGTGCATTAAAGTAGCAGATTTGTCTGTGTTTACACGTGTTATTCGGATGTAACCTCCGCCGCCCCTGCGTGACTCTACAATATATCCCTGCTCAGGGGTAAATCGGCTTGTTAGTACGTAGTTAATCTGGCTTGGTACACAACCGAAATGATTTGCAAGCTCGTTACGTTTAATTTCGGCGTCGCCGGTTTCGTTAATCATATCCATTATATATTCCGTCAGCATATCGCTTAGCCGCATATATGTCACCTCTTTTATTATATGGAAAAGGTTTAGTGTAATTTGTCCTTTCCTGACCTTTGATTATATTTTAGCCTGAAAGTCAGTTAAAGTCAAAGTTAGTTAAAGTCAAACTGAAACAATTGTATTTACAAAACACCCATATTGCTTTAATTTCCTTTTGTTTTCTTCGTTTTTCTTTAATTTGCTTATTTATAAACATAAAATCGGGTGCTCCGTAAAGGAACACCCGAGAAATATATTATACCTTTATTCTAATGTAAACTTGGCAAAAACTGTTTCAAAAATCTCCGAACCAGTTACATTAAAAGTAATTCCTAACCTGTACTCACCCGAGGAAAGATCGGGGAATTTTTCATTTAATGAAACTGTCATTTCACTTTCGCCAAGAGGAATTAAAATATAAAGCATATCATTATATATTAAGTCTTCGCCTGCCGACTTGTATTCTCCATTTTCTTTTACTTCAAGAATGACCTTTTCTCCATAGGTATACTCTATAACTTCTGAAGCATTCTTGATATTCACCACAATTTTTGCATCGTTCGCATCATATGTGCCTTTATCTAAAGTAATTAAAAGAGAATCTGAAATATCCTTATTTACATCAGATACAACCTCAGCACAAGCACTCACCGACAGAGCCATTAAAAACACCAAAATCAAAACCAATAATCGTTTGCACATCTATTTTACCTCCCGTTAATACCTGTTTAAATACCATAAATTCACTACATTCACCGCTGATGTAAAAATAGAGTATTGCTGATATGTTCCTCTATGTACTCCTATAGCTTCACAAGTGATATTAGTGGGGCCGGAGCAAACAAGCCCACCACTGTCACCACTTTGCCTACTATATGTTGCCCCAGGAAAACCCGAAAATGCAACGCCGTCATACGTAAAAGCTCCCACATCAGTTGATGTTATTATTCCAAATGAACCTTTTGTATGGCGAGCATACAAATACACAGGCATACCTTTTGTTGGGAAATCTATATTCTCATTGCTATTGTATAGTTCATAAGGCGAGCCTGTAATCGTATTTATAAAATCATTACTGTTTTCCATTTCTACATAAGAAATATCATATGCACCCCCTAATCTCCTTAGCGTGACTGTTCCTATCCTTGTTCCATCATAACCATACACAACAGTACCTAAACTATTACCATGAGCACATGTAATAAAACCATATTTATATCCTTCTGTTGTGCTTCTTCTTACTCTAAATGCTGCTGAAAAGTCACCTGCGCTTGAAGATACACCCTGACCTGATAAATTCACGTCATCTTCAGCAACATTATTTGACTGCTTAAAAACAATACAATTAGAATTACAAACATTATTTTTAAACCACGTTATAACCTCATCGTTTAAATCTTTCAAGTAAACATAAATACAATTTTTCTCATCATCTATAGCCCAACATTTAACTTGCCCAGAATAAAGCGCTTTAGATTTTTCGATCGGCTCAAGTATCGAAGCAATTTGTGCCATAATATCCTTTAGCTCAGTATAAGAATATTCACAGTTTTTAATTATTGGATTATTGGCTATTTCTGATACTGTATCTATGGCAAATGTTGACCGCATGACTTTATCAACTATTAAAATAACCAAATCACCATTAGAATCTATATATGAACCACCATAATAATCAGGGAAACAATCACTATATTCAAAATCTGCACTTCTACTCTTTATTTCTGAGTTATTAATAAAATGATTAAGTAATGCATTATTAGCTTCAACTGCATTCATCTGTTTTTTACTTAAGCTTAGAGTATCGACTGTTTCAGTAGAAGCATCAGCCGAAACAAAAACAATAGAACATACAACCAAAATCGAACACATAATTAACGTGATTATTCTTTTCATAAAATTCACCCTTTCAATGATATTATAAAATCAAAAATGATAAAAACACTTCTTTCAATAATTAAAAACTAATACACCACATTGGTAACACACCCTTTATTATTTCTAATTATATTATACTATAAATATTTAATGTGTCAATGTTTTGTTGTGGATATTATTTAATATATATAATCCAAGTCGATTTATTATTATCAAAATGCACAATACTTACAAACTTACTTTTTCCACTTTCTAAAATGTCATTTTGTCTTTTTTAGAATGCATAAAAAACCCCTCTTAAAAATTAAGAGGAGCCAATATAAGTTATTTAATTAAACTTTTACCTTTGCTTTTGACTCTACTGTGTAAGAGCTTACATTTGTAATTGTTTCACCGTCAATCTGCAAAGCCATAGGATGAGAAAATTCTACGGTAATCTTTCTGCCCTTAATAGCGGTAAACATCTTCTTATGCTTTACGTGCTCGCCCTTAAAAAGCTTAGGGAACACGATTAAAGTCTTAAGCTTACCGCTGCCGTATATAATCGCCGAGGTAAGAAGTCCCGAGGTACGGTCCTGCTCGGGGGCAATCTGCATTCCTCCGCCGTAGTATCTGCCCTTCATACCTGAAGCCAGCCAAACCTTTTTAAAGTTATGTACCTTGCCGTCAACGGTTACCTTTGCATCAGGGCATTTGTAGCCATGAATAAGGAGTTTGATAGAAATACCTGCGTAGCTGATATTTTCTTTACCCTCTGCACGCATTTTGTCTGCTACCTCACAACACATACCGTCGATTCCGTAGCCAATGCCGTTAACAAAGCGATAGCTTTTGCCGTTAACTGTAATTGTAGGAAGGTCTTTAAGATAATCGTTGAGTCTGATCATATTATTTTCGACCTTATCCTCTACATCCTTCATAAAGTCGTTGCCTGTGCCACTCTTATAAAGATACACAGGGCAGTTAAAGTCAAGGTCTGCGGTATCGTTTGCAAAGCGGTTAAGAGTACCGTCACCGCCAAGAATCACAATCTTATCGTCTGCGGTTACGTTTGCTATTAATTCTTTGACATCAAGATTGATAAGGCTTAACTTCTTATACTCATTGGTATTAAAGTTTTTTACAGCCTCATCCACCTTTTCCTCTGCCTTTCCGCTTAATGCCAGCGGATTTACAAGTACGTATAACATTGTCTTTCCCCCATTTAATTTTCCTGATATTATTTAGCTACTAAGTTTTGAACCCATAGCTTTTTCTTTAACATTACAAAACCTATTACTGCTTTAATAAGCTCCAGAGACTGGACTATTATATAAAGCTCTAAAACAGGAAGCCCCGTAAACCTCGACAGCACAAACGCCACAGGAATTGACACACCCCATACGAACACACTGTCGAATAAAAAGGTTATTATTGTTTTGCCACCCGAACGAAGAGTAAAGTACGCCATATGCACAAATGCATTTAAGGGCATCAAAACCGCCGCAACCCGCAAAAGTGCGGTGGCAAGCTCTTTAATGCTGTCGGTAGTGTTGTAAATTGACGGAAATACAGGTGCTATTAAAGCAAGAATACCGCCTATAATAAAGCAAACCGCAACTGCTAAAGCTATAAGCTTTCTGTCTTCGTCAACGGCTCGCTTAAGCTCGCCTGCACCTAAAAGCTGACCGATAATTATAGAAACCGCCGAGCCAAGTGCAAAGAAAGCACAGAAGAAAAGGTTTGAAACCGTTGACGAAATATTCATAGCCGAAACAGCTTCAAGACCGCGTACCGAGTAGCACTGCACCAAAGTTGTGGTACCCAGCGACCACATTACCTCGTTAAAAATAAGAGGTGCACCCTTTGTAGCAATATCCTTGACCAAAGCCTTGGGGATTTTAAAGCTTTTATAGGTTCCCTTTATAAATTTGCATTTATCCTTGTGTGTATGTGCCCATATAATAACTACCGCACACTCGGCATATCTTGCAATTACTGTTGCAATTGCCGCACCCACAACGCCTAAGGCGGGTGCACCCAGCTTGCCGAAAATAAGCACGTAGTTTAAGCTTACGTTTATAACAAATGCCGCAACACCTGCACACATAGGCACCACAGTTTGTCCTGTTTCACGAAGTGTACCTGCATACGCCTGAGCAAGGGCGAAGGGCAGCAGCTGCAAAAGCATTATGTAGATGTACTCTTTTGCATAGCCTAACGTCTTTGAAAGGTCAAGTCCGTCGTCGCTCTGGTGCAGAAAAAGAGAAATAAGCTCTTCGTTGAAGAAAAAGAGAACACCAAGTGCAATAAGCATTACACTAAGGCAAATTATTATCTTAGCCCTGAAGGTATCTCTTACTCCCTTATGGTCGCCCTTACCAAAGTACTGGGCTGTAAAAATTCCTGCACCGGATATTCCGCCGAAAATACAGATATTAAAAACAAATAAAAGCTGGTTTACTATGGCAACACCTGACATCTGCTCGGTGCCAATCTGCCCCACCATTATGTTATCCAGAAGGCTTACAAAGTTTGTTATTATGTTTTGCACAAGGACAGGCAAGGCAATTATAGCCACTTTTTTGTAAAAGTGCCTGTCCCCGATTAGTTTTCGTTTCAGTTCCATTTCCTACCTCTGATAGTGACCTATCTTCGGTATTCAACGATAAGCCTTTCTATCTCTTCAGTTAATTTTCGCATTTCTTTATTTGGTATTCCCGCAGCGCCTTCGGCAAGAGCAAGAAGCTTTTTTGCAGAGGTCACAAGAGTTTTCTGCAAAGGACTTTCGTACTGTCTTTCCTTTGTATTTCTCTGCTTAACAGGAATACCATCGGTGATTTCTGTAAACTCACCCTTTATTAAATCATAGCTTGTACCGCTGAAAGGAGCAAAAGCCTTGACCCCTATCTCCTGCTCAACGGCATCCTTAAACTCTCTTACGGACTCGTCGTCACCATGATTTACAAAGACAAGTGACGGCTTTTTCTCAAAGCCCTTAAGCCAATTTAAAAGACCTTCCTTATCGGCATGACCGCTTACACCGATTAGCTCTGTCACCTCACAGTTAACGGCGATTTCGTCACCAAAAAGCCGCACGCTTTCGGCACCGTCGTGAATTCTTCTGCCCAAAGTACCCTCTGCCTGATATCCTACAAAAAGCAGGGTACATTCTTTTCTGTAAAGGTTATATTTAAGGTGATGGCACACTCTGCCGGCCTCGCACATACCGCTGGCAGAAATAATAACCTTAGGGGTTGTGTTCATATTAAGCTGACGGCTTTCGTCAGAGGTTACACAAGTATGAAGTCCGTCAAACCACAGAGGGTTGTTGCCCTCTTTCATAACCGCCTTAAACTCTTCATCAAGACAGCTTGTGTCACACTGCAGATAAATACCCGTTGCCTCATTTGCCAAGGGGCTGTCTACATATACAGGAAAATTGTGGTGGTTCTTAACCAAGCCCTTTTCCTTGATTTCGCGGATAAAATAAAGCATTTCCTGAGTTCTTCCAACGGCAAAGGATGGGATAATTACGTTACCGCCTCTGTCCAGAGTTCTCTGAATAACCGAGGCAAGCACGTCTATGCTGTTTTGCCTTTTGGCATTATGCAAACGATTGCCGTAGGTGGACTCGCAAACAACAAAGTCGGCTTCTTTTACATAAGAAGGGTTATTGATAATAGGTTGGTTTGTGTTGCCTACATCTCCCGAAAATACAATTTTCTTGGTAATACCACCTTCGGTAAGCCATATTTCAATGGCAGCACTGCCCAAAAGATGGCCGATATCGGTAAAACGCAGGGTAATACTTTCGTCAATTGTAATAGTCTCAAGATATGCACAAGGGCGGAAAAGCCCAAGTACTCCTTCTGCATCGTCGATAGTATACAAAGGCTCAACCTCTGCCTTACCTGCACGCTTTGCCTTTCTGCTTCTGAACTTGGCTTCACTTTCCTGAATAAATGCACAGTCGCGAAGCATAATCTGACAAAGGTTAGATGTCTCTAAAGTTGAGATTACCGTACCGCGAAAACCCTGCTTGTAAAGCAAGGGCAGATTTCCCGAATGGTCAACGTGTGCATGAGTTAGAAAAACGTAGTCGATTTCATTTGCGTTTACGGGGGGCAGAGTATTCTCGAAAACATCTCTGCCCTGCTCCATTCCGCAGTCAACTAAAATGTTTTTGCCCGAAACACTTAAATAGGTACAGCTGCCTGTTACCTCATGGGTTGCTCCTAAAAACTTTACTTCCATTTTTAGCCGTCCTTTAACTGTTTAACGCTTAAATGTACTCCGTCGGTTTCTTCAATGTACTTAAACACTTCGTCAAAATTATAAGTAAATTTGTAAAGAGATTTACAGTTGTCGTTGATAAAGCCTTTATTGATAGAAACATTCATTACGGACTCAAGCTCGTTGTAATAGCCTGCAATGTTATAAATAGCAATCGGCTTGTCATGGCGTCTAAGCTGTTTTAAGGTAAGAACCTCGAAAAACTCCTCAAACGTACCGATACCGCCGGGAACAATTAAGAATGCGTCGGACATTTCTTCCATAATCATCTTTCTGTCACGCATGGAATCGGTTTCGATAAGGTCGTCGCACTCTTCAAAAAGTGCCTCTATATTTTCATCCTCGAAAAACTTAGGGATAATTCCTATAACCTCACCGCCAGCACTTTTGGCTCCTCTTGCGGCTGCACCCATAAGGCCATTACCGCCACCGCCAAAAACAAGGGTATGGCCTCTTTTGGCAAGCTCTGCACCTAAAGCTTCGGTCTCGGAAATAAACATAGGGTCAATTTTAGGAGATGCGGCTCCAAATACACAAATTTTCATACAGAATCCTCCCAGATGTGTTTTAATAATTGTACCATACCAAATTAATTTAGTACAGCATTTTTTACCATTATCACCAAATCGTCACAAAAAAAGAGGCACCAAAGCATACACTTCGTTGCCTCTTTTAATATTTTATTCTCTAAAACAAAAATTATTCCCATGGTCTTCAATTGCGGCTATGCACAACTCTTCAAGATGCACAAGCTCCGGTTGATAATAATTTAAAAGCTCTGAAAAATCTTTCGCCTCGTTCTCGCATAAAAACACGTCAGAAATAAACGCAAGCCGTTTTTCGGTGTCCTCAGCTTTAGCCTCTATACCGTAAGCCGTATAGAAGCCTGTATGGGGATTATAAAGCTTTTCTTTTATCACCTTAAAAACCAAAAATAATAACTCCTAATTAACATTTATCAAACGTGAGTTTTCCTCACTGCTTTTACTAAAAAAATCGTGCTCTGCGGCACAACATTTATATTATAGCTAAATATTTTGTCGTTTTCAAGAAATATTACACGATTTAAAAACCATAAAACAAAACTGTAACAAAATACCAAAAGGCAGTTTTTGTCTCATTTCAGGCTTTCGTGACGATAAATGATTACACATATTCGTATCACAGAATTCATGTGTATTTATATTCTGTATTATAGTTCAACACAAAATGTCGTCAGTTATAATAAAAACTGCCAATATAAGTTAAATTAAAGACAAAAAACAGCCTTAAATTCATGTATTTGTCAATCCTCGGCATTGACGATTATTTTAGAACTGGTATAATTTAATGTGAGTAAGAAGTATCCGACTAAATATAAATATATTACTTCTTTCTATTTATTTTATTATTCAGTATAAAACATCATTCATATATAAGGAGAATCAAAATGCTTACAAAAAGCGAAGAGCAAATCGTTGAGCTGTTGTGGTGCTTTGATGAACCGCTTACCAGCTCTGAGATTATCAGAAATTCTGTGGACAAAACATGGAAAGACAGTTATGTTCACCTTCTGATAAACTCACTTATGGAGAAAGGTATAATCGAGGTTGCAGGATTTAAAAAAGCTACCAAAAATTATGCCAGAACCTTCAGGCCCACTATGAGCCGCGAAGAGTACATGGTTTTAGCCCTTACAAAGAGCAAAAACTACAACAAGGCACAAATGCCAAAATTTTTTAAGGCGTTCATCGCCAAAACAACAGACCTTGACCTATTAAATGAGCTTGAACAAGTCATTTTAAACCGCAAGGCACAGCTTTAATCCGCACACTTTGCCGCAGTATTAAAGGAGATTTTTATTATGAAAGTTAATGAGAATATTATTTCCGAAAAAAACAACTTTATAGTAAATACTGCGGCAGAAGCCGCTTTTGACGTATGCAAAAGCTACACCGAAGGCGAGAATCCCGAACAAATCAAACAGCTTGTCGAAGAAAAGCTTTCCATCGCACTTAAAGAAAAAGAGCAAAGCGACAAAAAGCTTCGTAAGCTTCAGCTTACAGAGCTTGAAATATTAATGGAGCTTGACCGAGTTTGCCGAAAGCATAACCTCAGGTACTATATCGTAGGCGGTACCCTTATCGGTGCCGCACGCACAGGGGGATTTATCCCGTGGGACGACGATATAGACGTTTCTATGCCAAGAGAGGACTTTGACAAGCTTATTTCTTTAAAAGAAGAATTTTCTTCTGATTTCTTTCTCCAGACCCACAAAACCGAAAAGCAGTGCTACTTTTTCTATGCAAAGCTTCGAAAAAACGGTACTTATTTCGGCGAAGATAAATTTGAACACACAGGAATTCACAAGGGTATATTTATGGATATTTTCCCCTTGGACTTTATCAGCGACAAAACTCCCATACAAAAGCTTTGCTTCAAGGCTTTCAGCCTTATTAATGCTTTTATCTGCTCCAAGAAAAAAACCTCGGAATTCCTTTATAAAAATATGAGTCTGCCCTTTATTGTTACCTTTAGGGTAATTCAGTGCATTTTGCCTCTGCCCCTGCTTTACGGCTTAAGAAGCCTGACCGCAAAGCTTACCAAGGCACTCAGCAACAAACGACTTGTAGCAAGCCTTGCAGGCTTTCATGGTTATCCTAAAGAGATTGCCCCCTTTGATTTATGGGGCGACGGCACCGACGTTGAGTTTGAAGGCAAAACGGTTCGTGCTCCTAAAGAGTACAAAAAGCTCCTTACCCATATGTTCGGTGACTATATGCAGTTGCCGCCTGTGGAGGAGCGTATTAATCACACCGTTAAAGACGAAAATATTATCTTCGAGGGTATAAAAAAAGAAGATTACAAACCTAAATTCAAAAGAAAACGCAGTCACCGCTATTACGGCGTAGATTATGATATTATTCCTTTAGAGAAATAATATATAAATAATATTCCCCGACAAAACTTAAAATTTGTCGGGGATTTTTACTATGCTTTAGGCACGGACAAAAACACTTCGCCTTTTTTATATACATACCTCGTATAGGAGTGCATGTTTGTAAAGTCGTATTTTTCTTTATATTTATACTTTTCCAGAAACCTTGCGGCATCGGGGTAATGCACAGTTTCGCTGATAATAACAAAAGGTTTTATAAGCTTTCTCAGCTTCTTGATGCTATACACAGGCTTACCAAGACAGGTTGTACCTGCAAGAGTTTTGTCGTCGGTAACATAGTAAGCAATATTATCTTCAAAAAACTCATTGTTAAGCTTGGGTGAGTCTAAATTAGGCAAGCCGTAGCACACAAGCTTTTTTTTGCTTAAATCTCTGCGGCGATTGCTCAGAAGCTCCGTTGAGAAAGGTGAGAAAAAATCTCTTACGCTTTTATACGCCGACGCTTTTTCTCTTTTTAATACACCCTCCTTATAGCCATCGCACTGTGCCTTTTTCAGGGTTCGCACAATAAGATTGGCATCTTTAAGCTGAGTGTACTCAAGGTAGCGGTCGCTGCACCCTATGCTTTCGCCGAAAAATCTGAGCTTATCGTTCCATACAAAGGCAACCGACGGAATTCCTAAAGAAAATGCTATTATGTTTGCGTGCATTCTGCAGGCAATAACGGAAGAAAAATCTGCGATATACTGCACAAGCTGTTTTGCATTCTCAGCAGAGGGCAATGACAGCTCTTCTCTTTTATCTTCTCTTCCCATATAAGAAAGCAAATCTGTAAGAAACTCCTCATCCTGCCTGAGTCCGTTGGTAAAAAGCATGTACTTGATACCCTCAGCTTCCAGTGCTTTAATAATATTTGCCCAGATATCAAGCAATTCTTCTTTGGTAACAGGTACACCATGATCTTCAAAAAGCCCGCCTCGTGCCACGCCCAAGCCAACAATTTCCGAATTCTCGCTTCTCTTTATCTTATAGGTTTCGCTGACCCACATTGCAGGGTCGGCTACACGCGTTGAAGTAATGGCAGTATCCTTAAGGTAGGTTTCGTTAAGCTCTGAAGAAAAGTCACGGCAGGTTATGTAACGGCTAGAGGAGTTTTCAAGCATAGCTTTAAGGGTTTGGCAGCCTTCGTTTTCAGCATCGAAGCCCTCATATCCCATGGCGTTATACATTACAGGGATACCATAATGCTCGGCTCTCTGTGTAATTCTGCCCATTTCAAGCGGGAATTTTTCTGCCTTATACTTAATAAACCCTCCGCCCGGAAAAATCACCAAGTCAGAGTTTCGCACTCGATTAAGATTTTGTTTATCCTTTTGACGACGAATGTCAAGGGTAGAAATCTTAACATTTTTTAATCCGTCTTTTTTTGCCGATTTTTTTATTAGATATTTTACACAATCCGAAATTACAACATCACCTAAATTCCTGCATTGCATAAGACCGGCTAAGAGCACCTTGGTGTCAGGCTCAATGCTTAAAGCTTCTTCCTTTGTAAGAGGTGCAGGAATCTCGTTTGTATTAAGTTTTATATCTGTATTCATCCTTTTTCTCTCCTACAAAATGCAGTTTATGAAACTTTGCCTAAAAATGTTCTATACAAAATCGGACTGCCCTGCGGGTGGCTGACCCGATATCAATCGAAGCTCAAAACAGTACTCTTAAGACCATCTCTAAGCTTCACTGCAGGCTTCCAGCCTAAAGCTTCAAGCTTCTCGGTGTTAAGACCCTTACGCTTGTAGTTGCAATAACCTGATGTGTCTGTAGACTCCTCATAAACAACACCGATATTTCTTTCGGGGAACAATTCTGAAATAAGCTTTGCAACGTCCCTTATTGCCATAGGCTCGGTTTCGTTCGCTAAATTATATGCTTCGCCATTTTCGCCCTTAAGCATTACAAGGAAAATTGCGGCAACTGCGTCAGAAACATAACAGAAGGCTCTTTCTGCCAAGCCGTCGCTTTTCATGACGATATCCTGAGAATTAACGGCATTTGTGATAAAGTCAGCCATAACTCTGCCGTCGTTACCGATAATCATACCCGGGCCGTAGGAATGTGCGATTCTAAGCACCGTAAAGGGCACGCCATACTGCACAAGGTAGCTTTTAAGAATGGTTTCTGCCATTCTCTTGCTTTCGGGATAACAAGACCTTGCCTCTAAGGGGTCAAAAGTACCCATATCGGTTTCTTTAACAAAGTCAACATCTTCGACCTTGCCGTAAATCTCGCGGGTAGAAGGATATACGATATTATCGATATTCTTCTTTCTTGCAAGCTCAAGAATATTTACTGTACCCTGAGTATTTGCTGCAATAATGCCTGTGGGGTCGTTCTTAATAAAGTAAGGGCTTGCGGCACCTGCGGCGTGGAAAATATAGTTTATGTCGCCATCGTATTCAATGGGGGTACAAACGTCCTGAGCAATAATCTCGAAATTTTCGTCATCAAGAAAGCCCTTGAACTTTGCCTCTGCTTTATTTTTGCTTCTTACCAAAGCAAGCACCTTGATGCCATAGTTTTTTTCTTTATTAAGATGCATAAGAGTAAGAGTAAAGTAATAGGCAAGCATACCTGTTGCACCTGTAACAAGCACGGTTTTACCCTTTAATTTTTCAAAAGGAATGTCGCGGGAAATAAGGTCATCCATATCAGACTTAACCACAGCTTTATCGTAAATAAACATAATTTTAACCTCCTGTATATAATATATCCTAAATATATATTTCTATAATAACATAACAAACTAAATCCTGCAATGCTAAAATATAATAACAAAAATTGAAACCGAAATTTAGCTAAATTTTGCATAGAATCTACACAGGTTATATGTTATCATATATAATAAGTAAAATTATAAAAGGAGGAATTAATGTGAAAAAACTCATTTGCATTATACTTACGTTTATTATGGCACTGGGTACACTCAGTATTACCGCAAGTGCCGCAAGACCGCCTATTGAATATCAGGATGTTTCCTATATGCAGGAAAACATGCTTTACGTGCACGGTGTTAATAACGTTTGGGAAACTCAGGCGTGGCAGCATTGGCAACAGCTTGACCTTTACCGCGACTACGACGAGGACGAGCAAAGGGATATGGGGGTTAAGCGTGAGGATGGTATCTCTAAAGAATATTACTTCTTCCTGCCCTCTGGTGCTGACCATACAGAAGTAGTTATCTTTAATACATTCCCAAATTCAATAACTTTTAACGGTCAGGTCATTGAAAGCCGCAAGGCAACTACGGTTTACTATACCACCACAGACGACTTTTCGGTTTTGGCAGATGGCAAAGAATATACAGTAAGATTCAGAAAATCCGATGCCGAAGCTGCAATTTACATCAACAATCCCGATGCTGACGGCAACGGCACAGATTTGCTTTCGTATCTTTCTCAGGATAAAGAAAACGATGCCAAGGCAACCGGTGCAATTGTAGACAACGACGGCAACATAGACAACACTCCCATTAAAAAAATCAAGGGCAGAGGCAATACCACCTGGGCAAAGGAAAAGAAGCCCTTTAACGTTACCTACGAAGAAGCAGTTTCCATTGATGGTATGGAAAGTACTAAAAAGCTTTCTCTGCTGGCAAATTATCAGGATGCTTCTCTTGCCAGAAACAGAATCCTTATGGATATTGCAGATTTTGTGAAAATCCCTTACTCCTCTGATTCTCGCTTTGTCGACTTTTATATGAACGGCGAATATTTAGGTTCTTATCAGATTGCTCAAAAGGTAGACATTGGCAAGAATAACCTTGTAAAAGCAGTCGATGATGATACTCATTTAAACGAAGACGGCACTCTTAAGGAAGAATTCCCCTTCCTTGTTGAGATTGACGCTGGTGCAGGCGACACAGATTATCACACCTACTCTTCAAAAGCCAAGTGCAACCTTACCGTAAAGGGTCCTGAGCTTGAAGAAGGCGATGACTACTATAGCGAAGTATTAAACATAGTTAAAACCAAGTTTGATGAAATGTATACCGCAATAGTTAATGATACCGACAACCTTGAAGAGTTGGTTGACATTGACTCTATTGCAAAGCTTGTGCTTATTAATGAGCTCAGCAAAAACTGGGACGTTGGTATCTCGAGCTTCTACCTTACATATATGGCAGACGAACAAGGCAACTACAAATTCTTCGGTTCTCCTTGCTGGGACTACGACAACTCCTTAGGTAATGCCACAGGTATTAAAAGCGACCTTGACAGAATGGGCGTCAAGGATTACGAAGAGCCTACAGGCTGGTGGACCAGCTACAAGCTCAACAACGGCCGCGGCTCAGGAAAAACAGGCAAGTATACCTTACCCGGCTATGCTATGATGAACGAGACAATCTTTGAGAGAATGGCCGAAATCTGGTTTGAGGACTTTATGCCTGCTTTGGCCTTTTTAAACACCGAAAATATTAGCGACAGAGAGATTTACTCCAAAGACGTTTATTATGACTACCTTAAGGCATCTGCCGAAATGAACTATGAAATGGGTTGGCGTATTAACACAGGCGATTGGATTTGCGACCACTCTGAACTGTTAAATGGTACTTATAACAAAGAAACAGGCGAATTTACCTTCGATAGCCAGATTACAACTTACACTGATTCTGAGATGTTCACTTACGAAGGTGAGTATAATTATATGATTGACTGGCTCAACACCCGTGCTGCTTGGCTCAGTTCAGAATTCCACAAGGCAGTTTATAAGAGTATTATTTTAGGTGATGCTAACCTTGACGGTAAGGTTAATATTAAGGACGCGACCGTTATTCAGAAGGCTGTTGCTAAAATTTCTTCTCTTGAGGGCGACAATTTTATTGCCGCCGACGTTAATGCCGACGACAAGCTTTCTGTTCAAGATGCAACAAATATTCAGAAATTTGCCGCTAACTATGAGATCCCCTACAAGATAGGCGAAGCTGTTTAAAATTTATTTACATTTTGCCCCTGCTAAATTGATGCAGGGGCTTACTTTTTTGTTGACTTTTGGAGTAGAATATACTATCATTGTAATATCCATGTAATACAATTGAAATAGTCAGTACAGTAAGGAAGGTCTGATTTACTACGGAAACTGTATTTCTAATCTGTGATACCATTATCACAGGCTTTTTTTCTCTATGTTACCTATATCAGGTGTTTTTTATAATATACGAACTTTTAAAAAAGAATAAGAAAGCAGACGAAACAAAACCAAAAAAGCTTAACAAATTCGGTATTATTATTTGTGCCAGAAACGAGCAAAGCGTTATTGGCGGACTGATTGACAGCTTAAAGCGACAGGACTACCCCGAGGAGCTCATCGACATTTACGTTGTGGCTGACAACTGCTGTGATTACACTGCCAAGTATGCCGAGGCAGCAGGCGCTACTGTTTTCGAAAGAAATGACCAAAACCTTGTGGGCAAGGGTTATGCCCTTGATTTTGCCTTCAAAAAGCTTTTTAAGACCGAAGCTAAGCATGATGCTTATTTGGTTTTTGACGCGGACAACCTTGTAGACAAGGACTTTGTAAAGGAAATGAACCTTTGCCTAAACAAAGGCTACCGAGTTCTGACAAGCTATCGCAACTCTAAAAACTACGGCACTAACTGGATAACCTCAGGCTATTCTCTTTCATTTATACGCGAGGCTAAATATCTTAACAAAGCAAGACAGGATTTAAAGCTGTGCTGTGCAATTTCAGGCACAGGCTTCTGCATAAGCCGCGAGCTTATCGAGGAACAGGGCGGTTGGAAGCATCATCTGCTGACTGAGGACATAGAATTTACAGTAGATTCTGTAATTAAGGACGAAAAGTTTGGCATAAGCGAAAAGTCTGTACTTTTTGACGAACAGCCTGTTACCTTCAAAAGCTCATGGAATCAGCGACTACGTTGGACAAAAGGTTTTTATCAGATTTTAGGTCAGTACGGCTTAAAGCTTTTAAAGGGGATTTTCAAAGGCTCTTTTGCCTGCTACGACTTTTTAATCACCCTTTTTCCTGCGTCTGCCTACACAGTGTATAATCTTATAAAATGTATTGTTGAATGCATTTACGGCGTTATTGCTTTCAGCAAAAGCCTTAATCCCCTTATACTTGTGCAAAACTGCTTGCTTCCCTTTGTCAGTTGCTTTGGCATAATGTACCTTATTTTCTTTGCTATGGGACTTGTAACCATGATAACGGAACATAAAGTTATAAGGGCAACCAGAGCTGAGAAAATCCGTTCCATTTTCACCTATCCTTTATTTATGATTACTTATTGCCCCATTGCAATTGTTGCTATCTTCAAAAAGGTAAGCTGGACACCTATTCCCCACACCATAAAAGCTACCATTGACGACCTTGAAGAAGCAAATTCCAACTAATACAAGCAGACCGCCCGAGTTTTCGGGCGGTTAATATTTTTTTAATATGTATTATAATTTTTAAGTTTGTTAATACTCAATTCATATAAATGCTTTATAATCCTATTCATGAAAGGAGCGATTTATATTGCTTAACTTAAAAAACATCCGTAAGGAATATAAAATGGGTGACACAACAGTTGAGGCTCTGAGGGGTGTGGACGTCAGCTTCAGAGACAATGAATTCGTTGCGATTTTAGGTCATTCCGGCTGTGGTAAAACAACCCTGCTTAATATTATCGGGGGACTTGACAGATATTCTGACGGTGACCTTCAAATAAACGGTGTCAGCACAAAAAAATATAAAGACAGAGATTGGGACACCTACCGAAATCATTCCGTAGGATTTGTTTTTCAGTCCTACAACCTTATTCCTCACCAGACTGTTCTTTCTAATGTTGAGCTTGCCCTGACTCTTTCTGGCGTAAAAAAAAGCGAAAGAAAAAAGCGAGCCAAAGAAGCTCTTAAAAAGGTAGGCTTAGGTGACCAGCTTAAGAAAAAGCCTAACCAGATGTCAGGCGGACAGATGCAAAGAGTTGCCATTGCACGCTCGCTGGTCAACAATCCCGACATTCTTTTAGCCGACGAGCCAACAGGTGCACTTGACACCGATACAAGCGTTCAGATTATGGAAATTCTCAAGGAGGTCGCAAAGGACCGCCTTGTTATAATGGTTACACACAACCCCGAACTTGCCCAAGAATATGCCACAAGAATTGTAAACCTTAAGGACGGCTTGGTAGTTGGTGACTCTAATCCTGTTACCGAGGAAGAATTGCAAAATGCCGAAAAGGCGATAAAATCAGAGTCAAAGAAAAAGCAAAAGAAGCCTTCTATGTCCTTCTTCACAGCTTTGTCTCTGTCCTTCAACAATCTGCTTACAAAAAAAGCACGAACACTTCTTACCTCTTTTGCAGGCTCTATAGGTATCATTGGCATTGCCCTTATACTTTCTCTTTCAAGCGGTATACAGGCTTTTATTGACGGAATTCAGGAGGACACCCTTTCATCCTACCCCATTGTTAGTGAAGAAGAAGCCCTCGATATGACAACCATGATGGCTTCTATGATGAGCATGAGCGAAAACGGCAAAGATCGCGAGGAAGGCAAGGTTTATGCCAACACTGTTATGTACGACATGTTGGAAACCGTTAGCGGCTCGGCATCAAGCAGCAACAACCTTGAGCCTTTTAAGGCTTATCTTGACCGAAACGGTGCAACCCTTGATGAGTACGTCAACTCTATTCAGTACGGCTACGACCTTGATTTGCTGATTTATGACACCAACACCGACGAAAAAATCGAAAAGTTAAACCCTTCGGCTCTTTTCGAGGGTATGATTTCCGACAGTTACAGCGAGGCTATCTCTCCCACTGATTATATGCTTGACGTATGGCAGGAGCTAATTCCCTCAAAAGACGGCGGTTCCATAAGTCCTCTTATTACCGAGCAGTATGAAATTGTAGAGGGTGGCGGACGTTGGCCCGAAAATTACAACGAAGTAGTTTTAGTAGTAAACGAAAACAACGAAGTCGCCGACACAGCACTTTATGCTTTAGGCCTTAAGGATTCTGACGAGGTTGACGACATCCTTACTGCGCTTTCAAAAGGCGAAGCTTATGAAAGCGATGCCGCCACAAGCTGGGAGTACAGCGATATTTTAGGCAAAACCTTTAAGCTTGTGCTTCCCACCGACCTTTACTCCAAAAACGAGAACGGCGTATGGGAGGATATATCTGAAAACGAAACCCTATTAAAGGTAGCTATTGACGACTCTGAGGATATCGAAATCGTAGGTATTATCCGCCCCAGAGAAGACGCAACCTCGGCTTCTATAACAGGTACAATCTGCTACACCAAAGCTTTGACCGAGTTTTACATTGATGCTATAAATGACAGCGAAATTATTAAGGAGCAGATGACAGACACATCTGTAGACGTACTTAGCGGTGCAGGCTTTATGGAGACGGGCAAGGAATATTCTGATGCCGAAAAAGCAGAAATGCTTGAATCGTATATAAGCCATATTTCCGACAAGCAAAAAGCCGAAATGTACACCGAAATTATCACCACTGCTCCTGAGGAAATACTTACTCAATCTACCGAGCAATATATGTTGCAGTACCCTGACCGAGAAAGTCGCATTGAAGCAATGCTTTCTGCAAACACCGGTGAGGGCGGTGTTGACGAAGAAACCGCACGCTTGTATTTCGAGGATATGACCGACGAAGAAATAGAGTCGCTTATGGTAAGCAATATGGAAAAGATGATTTCTGCCAAATATGCCGAGCAAGCTATGGCAGGCTTGCAAAGCTTTTCTACCTCTGACTTAGCGGCCATGCTTGATGCATATTATACCGACAAAACAGATGCAGAAAAATCAGCCGACTTTGATAAATTCGTACCCGAGGTTACCCTTGAAAATACACTTCATACCTTAGGCTCGGTTGATTATAACAAGCCTTCTTCTGTAAGCATCTACCCTATTTCCTTTGATGCAAAGCAAACTGTTACCGACATGATTTCGGACTATAACGACCAAACCAACGACGAGGATGACAAAATAACATATACCGACTATGTAGCTTTGATGATGTCCTCTGTAAGCGTAATTGTTGACGCCGTTACCTACGGACTTACAGCCTTTGTTTCAATATCTCTTGTGGTTTCTTCAATTATGATTGGCGTTATCACCTATATTTCCGTTTTAGAGCGAACCAAAGAAATCGGCGTTTTACGTTCAATGGGTGCATCAAAACGCAACATCTCAAACATCTTTACAGCCGAAACCCTTATTATAGGACTTATTTCGGGACTTATAGGCGTAGGACTTACAATCCTTTTGAATATGCCTATTAATGCAATTCTTGATTTACTTTTAACAGACGTTACTATTACAGCTTCGCTTCCTATGGGTGCAGGCATTATACTGGTAGCTATCAGTATGATATTAACATTTATCGCAGGACTTATCCCCTCAAAAATGGCGGCTAAAAAAGACCCTGTAGTAGCTTTAAGAACCGAATAAGCTATATAAAACTCCCCTCTATGGTACCACTATAGAGGGGAGTTTTTCGTTAAAAATCAGGTTTTTGGCTTAAAAAACACGCTTTCGTCCCTCAAATTTACCCTTTATCCCAATTTGTTGCAAGTGATTTTTCATTATGGTATTCTACAGTCACAGAGAAAAAACACAACAAATTCTCAGAAAAAATTTAAAAAGGAGTAATCCAAAATGAAACACACAGTAAAAACAAAAACAAGAAAAACAACAACAAGAAAAACAACAACAAGAGTTATGGCTTTAATCATTGCAATGATTACTGCTTTATCCGCAATATCAGCCTTTACGCTCACTGCTTCGGCTGCAAATGATGAAATCACATACAAGTGCAGTTTTGAGCTTTGGGGATTTTCAAACAACGATGTGCAAATTAAAATAAACGGTACAAATGGTTCCACCGACTGGTACAATGCAGGATGCATAGGCTATTATGATGACCGCAGCTTCAGCTTTAAGGATAAAAACGTTGGCGAAATTACCGGCTATTCAGTAAAAACAGAAGTC
The DNA here is from genome assembly GCA_017481395.1 of Ruminococcus sp. The sequence goes on from JAFUPE010000080.1 coordinate 37,186, forward strand.
GACGGATGTTATTTCGATGGAGATGTAAATACATTTCTCTATTTCAAAGAGTGGGTACCTCTCTGCTTAACAGTAAACGGTGTTAAGATTTATGGTGCACAAAAAATCAGTCGCCCCGGCGAGTACACATACTCTATAACAGACAACGTATACAAGGTAACAATCAAAACTGCTGACGTTAAAAAGGCAGGTACAGACCTTAACGTCAACGTTACACTTAACGGCACAAACGGCGAATACTCCAATACAGTAAACACATCCAAAGACGGCCGTATTGTTCTACCCAGTGCAGATCCCTTTAACCACCACGAAAGAGGCGGCACAACAGTTACAATGGTTTATGCTCCCTTTGACAAGCTTGAGTCCATCACAATTAAGCTTGACGGCGGTGCTATTGCTGCTAAGGGCTGGTTATGCGAATCTGTTACAGTAGAGCAGATACAGGGCGGTACAGATACAGGTGTAAAAACAGTCGAGGTAAACCAGTGGTTTGCTACAGAAGAAAATAACTACGAAAGAACTATAGAAATTCCTCATAATTAATAAGAAAACCTCTATGGCAGTTTTATCCGCCATAGAGGTTTTTGCTTTTATTTTTAATATTTATTCTTTAACCAGAGCCTTTACGATTTCGCCAACGTACATTTTGTGCATAGGCTCATCCTCGCCGTAGTTGGGATACACCACATCGTCACAGATTGAGGCTTTGTCCATATCCTGAGCATAAAGCTTTTTGCACACAAGGGTAAGCTCCGCTTCTTCAAAATAAGGAGCCTCTGCCGAAAACACTGGGGTTAAGCCTGTTTCCTTGCATTTATCATAATCTCTGCCTGACTTTGTACCGCAAAAGCTGAGTGCCTTTTTATATTCCTCAGGGAAGAATGTAAGGGTAAAGTATTCTTCTTTTTCGCAGAATTCAAAGGTGTATCTTGAAGGTCTTATAAATGTGAAAGCAACATTTTTGTTCCACAAAACTCCAAGTCCGCCCCAGGAAGCTGTCATTGTGTTGAAAGAATCCTTATCGCCTGCAGTAATCAGCATCCACTGCTTGCCGATTTTTTCAAAGGGGCTGAACTTAAGTTCCTTGATATCAATTTCTTTGAATGCCATAAAAACTCCTCCGGATTAGTTTAAATCTCAACGATAATTGCAGGGGAGGCGTTTTGCCTCCCGAAAACATTTCCTATAACTTAAACCTATCGGGAGGGGTGACCCCTCCCCTACAAAATAATTACTATAAAAATAATATTTAATATATACCTTGCACTGCAACTTCGCCTGAAGTGATGCTCACTATTTTATCATCGGCTTTAATAAGCAGCTCTCCGTTATCTGCCACACCTATGGCTACACCACTTAAATTATCCGTAAAAACGGTTTTGCCTAAATTTATGCAAAGCCTCTCAAACTCTGCTTTTGCGTCCTGTGTAAAAGTAAAATTATACTTTTCAAAAATCTTTTCAAACGAAAGCTTTATAGCCTCAAAAACCTCTTTAACATTAGACTTTTTACCGCTTAAAAGGTAAAGTGACGTTGCTTTATGCTCAATTTCACTGACAAAGCTCTCGTCGTTTACGTTTACCCCTATACCGATTACAGTATATTCATTAACTCGCTCACAAAGAATACCGCAAAGCTTTTTATTTTCACAAATAATATCGTTAGGCCATTTTATCTGCAGGTTCTTATCTGAGCAAAAAGGCTTTAAAGCTTCATAAACCGCCAATGCAGCAAGGAGTGTAAAACCCTCGGCGTACTCGTTCTTAAGGGCAATGCTCATACAAAGAGTATCGTCACTGCTAAGCCAAGTCCTGCCAAGTCTGCCTCTGCCTGCGGTCTGCACCTTTGCCGTAACTGCCAAACCCCTGCTAAGTCCGGTTTCTTTGATAATTCTTTTTAAGTAACTGTTAGTAGAGTCCACCGACTCTAAATAAACTGAATCTAAGGGGAAATTTATCATAAAAATCTTTCTTTTACTTTAAGTAACGCTTTAGATATTGCTGTACCTGCAACTAAACAAACGCCTGCTTCAATAAGTGCATTAATCGATGCAAAAGCAAGGAAAAATGTAAGCACATTAAACTCACCGAAGCCTTCTTTAACAAAGGCACCATAATCGGATGAAGCAAGAAAATCTGAGAAAACAAGCCAAACTCCGCCTAAAAACAAAACTGTATTGATAATTGCCGTCGAAAGACTTGAAACAGCAATAGCTATGTAGCCATGCTTATCTTTTTGGGTGATTGCTTTGTATATAAGTGCAGGTAACACACCGCAGAGAATTCTGGGAACAATACAAATTACTGCTGTTAAAACGGGATTTTCACTAAGCAAAAATGCACCTAAGGCACTGGGCATACCAATACCGAAACAGGTCATATAGCTTGTAATACCAAAAACGGCACCTAAAATCAAACCCGCTTTCCAACCTAAAACTACTGACCCGACTGCAACGGGCAACACCATTAAGGTAATCTCGAACAAAGGGGTTTTTAAATAGCCCAACGGTGTAAAAGTCAGCAACACAATTATCGCAACGAGTAAGGCCGTTAGTGTCATCTCTACGACTTTTGGGTTAATGGTTGATTTTCTTCTTGCTGTCATAATAATTCCTCCTGCTGTCTCCACCTTTCGGAGTGAGACGCTTAAAATATTTATTTTACAGGCAAAGCCTGTAATTGACGTCAAAAATCGAAAATTACTGTTTGTTTTTCTCGTATATAAGTCTTAGTCCCTGAAGCATAAGGTCATCCCTAAGCTCAATTTTATGGTTACAGCTTGGTACAATATCTGCGGCTAAGCCGCCTGTTGCAACAAGACTGCACTGCTCGCCTACTTCTGACTGCATACGGTCAATCATACCGTCAATCATCGAAGCTGTTCCTATAACCACACCCGAACGCATACATTCGTCGGTGTTTTTGCCTACAACTCTTGAGGGTGCGTGAATAGCAACCGAGGGAAGCAAGGCACCCTGCTTTACCAATGCATTTAAGGATGTACCCACGCCGGGAATAATTGCACCGCCTATCATAGACTTATCCTTATTTATAACAAAAATAGTGGTGGCAGTACCCATGCTTATGACAATACATGGCAATTTATACATCTCTGCCGCACCGACACAGCCAGTTACCAAGTCAGCACCTGCTGTGGAAGGGTTATCAATTCTCAGGTTAATACCGGTCTTAAGTCCGGGGCCTACCACTAACGGCTCCTCTTTAAAAAGAAGCCTTACCGCCCGCTTAAGAGATACAAGCACCTGAGGCACAACGCTACTGATAATGGTGCCCTCAACCTGAGAAATATCAAAGCCATACACCTCAAAAATGCCCTTAATCTCAATTGCAAGCTCGTCGCCTGTTTTGCTTGCAACTGTAGATGTACGTGCAATCATCACAAGCTTTTCGCCCTCGAAAAGACCAAGTTTAATATTTGTATTACCAACGTCAAATACTAATAACATAAATATCACCACTATTATTATATTTTAAACCACCTTAAAGTTCAAGTCTATAGTTGTTATCGACGAAAAAGGAGCAAAAACACGCGGTAAATTCTACATCAATTTGCCTTTATTTTTCTTAAAAGAAAATTAGAAATATCGCCTTTATGGTAATATAATAATGCGAATACTACTATTAAACTGTTCAATAGGAGGAATTGCTATGCAGAACACTCAAAAATTAGAGCTTAAAAAGCTTGCCTGTAAAGCAAGAATGGGTGCCGTTGAAGGTACATTCCACGC
>JAFUPE010000081.1 GCA_017481395.1 Ruminococcus sp.
CATATTTACGTCATTAAGGTCGGCAGTTGCCGCCTCATAAGCAATGTTAACGGGGTGCTTCAGGGGTATGCTCCAGATGGGGAAGGTTTCAAACTTTGCATAACCTGCCTTGATACCACGCTTATGGTCGTGATAAAGCTGAGAAAGGCACACTGCCATTTTACCACTTCCGGGACCGGGTGCAGTAACTACTACAAGCTGTTTTTCGGTTTCGATGTATTCATTTCTGCCGTAGCCATCGTCGCTTACAATAAGGTCAATATTAGATGGATAGCCTGCAATGGGGTAGTGACGATAAACCTTGATGCCTAAGTTTTCAAGTCTTTTCTGGAAAGCTGTAGCAGCAGGCTGGTTGTGATAACAGGTAAGCACAACACTGCCTACAAAAAGACCGACTCCGCGGAAAATGTCAATAAGCCTTAAGGTGTCAAGGTCATATGTAATGCCTAAATCGCCTCTTACCTTATTTTTTTCAATGTCGCCTGCGTTGATTACAATAACAATTTCTGCCTTATCCTTAAGCTCAATAAGCATCTGAAGCTTTGAATCAGGCTGAAAACCCGGCAATACTCTTGCGGCGTGGTTATCGTCGTAAAGCTTGCCGCCAAACTCAAGATAAAGCTTGCCGCCGAACTGCTCGATTCGCTCCTTGATACAGGCAGATTGCGTTTTAATGTACTTGTCGTTGTTAAAACCCCGTTTAGTCATAGCGTACCTCCGAGAAACATATTCTCACAAATAACAATTATACAACAATTTTTTCGGGTTTTCAATAGGGTGGTTTGTTTATACCCTATTTTTCTTTTGGTCTGCAAAGTATACCTGCAATTAAACCTAAAATTATTACGAAGGCAATACCTGCGGCACCTGCTGTAAGACCGCCTGTCAGAATCCCCAAGGCTCCGTCTTTGACTATGGCTTCTTTGACACCCTGTGCCATTAAGTCACCGAAGCCTAAAAGGGGCACTGTTACTCCTGAGCCTGCAAATTTTTTAAGAGGCTCCATTATCCCTATACCGCCTAAAAACACGCCGCAAACAACTAACCCCACTAAAATTCTTGCAGGGGTCAGCTTGGTTTTTGATATTAAAAGCTGAGCAATAAGGCAGATTAAACCGCCTACCCAAAAAGCATTGAATATTGTCAAAGCGAAATTTCTCCCTTGATTTTTGTTTTATTGTTTGCGACAAGGAATATTTTTATGCTGTTTCCAATAGTTTTCTTATATATTTTATTGTTAAGCTTATTGAAAATCCTTAATTTATGCTGTATAATTACTATGAGTTACTGTAGAATTTTAGTGAAATTGTCTAAAATTTAACAATTTTAGCAGATTTACTTACTGATATCTTCCGGGAGGCGATAATTTTGGATAACAAAGAGCTTAAATTCCCTTCAAAACCTTTTTTTACCAAAGGCGGTGCAAAGGTGCCCCACAGAAAAAACACCTCACAATGCGAAAGCGTAGTGCTTTCGGATATTCCCGAGGTAGTTATCCCTATGGCTCAGCACATAGGTGCTCACTGTAAAACTGTAGTTGCTAAAGGCGATAAGGTGTATGTCGGTACTCTTATAGGTGACAGCGATGCCTTTGTATCTGCACCTGTGCATTCTTCGGTTTCCGGTGAGGTAAAGGACATTGTTTACACAACCCTGCCTAATGGTGTGGTAAGTGAGGCGGTGGTTATTACCTCCGACGGACTTTATGAAAAAGACCCTGGTATTAAGCCTCCTGTGGTAGAAAGCAAGGCTGACTTTTTAAAGGCAGTGCGTGCGTCAGGTTTGGTGGGCCTTGGCGGTGCAGGCTTTCCTGCTCACGTAAAGCTTAACATTCCTGAGGGCAAGTCTATCGACACCCTGCTTATTAACTGTGCTGAGTGCGAGCCCTACATCACTACTGACCACAGAGAAGTTCTGGAAAACAGCTGGAACGTTTTTTCAGGTATTTATGCAGTTAAGGACATTTTAGGCGTTGAAAGAGTAATTATCGGTGTTGAGAAAAACAAACCAGACGCCATCAAGCTTTTAAAGGAAATGGCTGACAATGAAAAATACGACCCAGATGATGTTGTAAGAGTTTTACCCCTTAAGTCAAGCTATCCTCAGGGTGCTGAAAAGGTGCTAATAAAAGCCTGCACAGGCAGAGCTGTGCCTGCAGGTGGGCTTCCTGCTGACGTAGGCTGTGTGGTAATGAACGTTGCGTCTGTAGCTTTTGTTGCCGAGTATCTTAAAACAGGTATGCCTTTGGTTAGAAAGAGGGTTACCGTTGACGGCAGTGCCATAAAAAATCCTCAGAACGTAATTGTTCCTATCGGTACTCCTGTCAGCAGGCTTATTGAGCTTTGCGGAGGCTATAAAGAAGAATGCGGAAAGCTTCTGATGGGCGGTCCTATGATGGGTATTTCTCTTTTCGAGGATACAGCACCTATTTTAAAGCAGAACAATGCAATTATTGCGTTTAATAAGAAAGAAGCATCTACTGCAAAGGGCGGAAGCTGCATTCGTTGCGGTAAATGCGTTGATGCTTGCCCAATGGGGCTTGTGCCTACAAAAATCGCACAGGCTGCCAAGAAAAATCAGGTTGACGTGCTTAAGGAGTACAACACCATGACCTGTATGGAGTGCGGTTGTTGCACCGTTGTGTGTCCTGCACAAAGATATATTGTTCAGAGCATTCGTCTGGGCAAGGCAATTTTAAGAGAAGAAGCCAAGAAAGAGAAAGGAGCTGAGGTTAAAAAATGAAGCTGTTTGTTTCCTCATCGCCCCATTTAAGAAGTAAAAAAACCACCACAGGTGTAATGCTTGACGTGCTTATTGCTCTGACGCCTGCACTTATTATGGCTGTGGTTTACTTTGGATTTAAGGCTTTGCTTTTGGCTTTTATCTGTATGGGCACATGTGTGCTTACAGAGTACATATGTCGAAAGGTTATGAAGCGTAAAAATACCATTACCGACTTGTCGGCGGCGGTTACAGGTCTTTTGTTAGCACTTAATCTGCCTGCTGATATCAGCCCCTTTATTGCAATTTTCGGCTGTGTGGTTGCTATTGTGGTTGTTAAGCAGATGTTTGGCGGAATAGGCTATAACTTTGTAAACCCTGCCATTGCCGCCCGAGTTGTGCTTATGGTTTCTTTCCCCACAGCAATGACCACATGGACAAACACAAGATTTATGGAAACCGTAGACGGAGTTACCTCGGCAACTCCTTTGGCCGCAGGAGAAGGTGCTTACGGCTACCTTGACCTTTTCCTTGGAAATATAGGCGGCTCTATGGGTGAGGTTTGTACGTTAGCAATTCTTTTGGGCGGTATTTATCTTGTGGTTCGCCGCATTATATCTCCTATTATTCCTGTGGTTTACTTAGGCACTGCGGCGGTTATGAGCCTTGTTTTGGGTCTTGACCCCTTATATCAGCTTATGTCGGGCGGTATTATGCTTGGTGCTGTATTTATGGCTACAGACTACGTCACTTCTCCCATTACCAAGTGGGGCAAGGTGATTTTCGGCGTAGGCTTAGGTGTGCTTACAATGCTTATAAGAACATATTCCAATCTGCCCGAGGGTGTTTCTTTTGCAATTTTACTTATGAACATTCTTGTTCCTCATATTGAAAACCTTACAAAGCCCAAGTCTTTTGGCGAAGCTAAGAAAAGGAAGGGGGAGAAGGTATGAAAATAAAGCTTAAAGATATTCTTGTACCTACGGTTACCCTGTTTGTAATCTGCCTTATTGTGTCGGCACTTCTGGCAGGAACAAACGCTTTGACAAAAGAGCCTATCGCTCAAAATGAGCTTAAAAAATCTCAGGAGGCTATGCAAAGTGTCTGCCCTGATGCGGTTAGCTTTGAGGGTGAAAAGGGACTTGAAATTGAGGCTTACAAAGCTTTGAATGAGTCTGGCGAAGTAATCGGCTATGCAATTCCTGTTTCATCTAAAGGCTACGGCGGTGACGTTTCTGTTATGGTTGGTATTTCAAGTGTTGACGGCGGAATGGTTACAGGAGTTGAGGTTTTAAGCCACAGTGAGACTCCGGGCCTTGGTGCTAATGCCACAAATGAAAGCTTCAGAAATCAGTTTAAGGATAATCCGTCTTTACACGGTTTTTCTGTTGTTAAGGACGGTTCAGGAGGTACTGAGGGTAAAATTGACGCTATTACAGGCGCTACCATTACATCAAATGCAGTAAAGAATGCTGTTAATGAAGCTTTGAATATTTATATGTCACTCTATGAAGGAGGTGAGCATTAATGGCTTGTAAAGGATATTTAAAAGAAGTTACCAAGGGTATTATTAAAGAAAACCCTGTTTTAACACTTGTGCTTGGTACCTGTCCTACTTTGGCGGTTACCACTGCTGCGTCAAATGCAATCGGCATGGGCTTGGCGGCTACTATTGTTCTTATCGGTTCAAATGCAGTTATCTCTGCTTTAAGAAACGTTATCTCCGACAAGGTGAGAATTCCTGCGTACATCACCATTATCGCTACCTTTGTTACAATTGTGCAGATGATAGTAAAGGCTTTTGCACCCTCTATTGACGAGAGTTTGGGAATTTTTCTGCCTCTTATTGTTGTAAACTGCATTATCCTCGGCAGAGCCGAAATGTTTGCAAGTAAAAATCCCGTTATCCCATCTATGCTTGACGGCTTGGGAATGGGCATAGGCTTTACGGCGGCGTTGCTTTTAATGGGTTCAATACGTGAGCTTTTAGGTGCAGGCACGTGGTTTGGTATGGAAATTATCCCTGCACTTAACATTGTGATTTTTCTGCTTCCTCCCGGAGGATTCTTTGTTTTCGGTATGCTTATAGCTTTAGCCAACAAGCTTAACGGCGGCAAAACCGCAAAGAACGCAGGCGGTTGTGCCGCTTGCCCCATGAAGGGAAACTGTACTGTTTTAGGTAAGGGGGATAAGCTCGATGATTAAAGGACTTATTGCTGTATTTTTGGCGGCTATTCTTACCGAAAACTACGTTTTGGCAAAATTTTTGGGTATTTGCCCTTTCCTTGGTGTTTCCAAAAAACTTAACACCGCTGTGGGTATGAGTGCGGCTGTTACCTTTGTTATGGTGCTTGCAACAGCGGTTACTTATCCTATATATATGTATCTGCTTGTACCTGCAGGTCTTGATTATCTGCAGACTATTGTTTTTATACTTATTATTGCAGGCTTGGTTCAGCTTGTTGAGATTGTGCTTAAAAAGTATATGCGTGTGCTTTATCGTTCCTTAGGAATTTATCTGCCTCTTATTACAACCAACTGTGCGGTTTTAGGTGTTACAATGCTGGTTATCGAAAAGTCAGGTGCAAGCTACGGCTTTGGTCACGCACTTGTAAACGCATTTGGTGCAGGTATAGGATTTTTACTTGCGATGGTTATGTTTGCAGGAGTACGAGGCAGGCTTGAAACAGCCGATATTCCTAAGTCTTTAAAGGGGCTTCCTATAACTTTAGTGGCGGCGTCTCTGGTTTCCTTAAGCTTTTTAGGTTTTTCGGGACTTGTTGACAATATGTTAGGCTTAGCATAAGAAAGGAGAATAGCTATGAATGAAATTCTTCTTGCTGTACTGATTGTTTCGGGAGTAGGACTTATTATCGGAGTTGTTCTTGCTATAGCATCAATAGTTATGGCAGTGCCTACCAATGAAAAGGTAGACGCCGTAAGAGCCGAGCTTCCCGGTGCTAATTGCGGTGCCTGCGGCTTTTCGGGTTGCCGAGCTTATGCAAAGGCAATTGTGGCAGGGACTGCAGAGGTTAACCTTTGCCCGGTTGGTGGCAAGGATGTTGCTGTAAAGATTGGCGAGATTATGGGCGTTGAAGCAGGAGACGTTGAGCAGAAAGTAGCCGTTGTACGCTGTATGGGCAGTAAGGATAATACCGAACGCAGATTTAAGTATCAGGGTGCTCAGAATTGCCGAAGTGCCACAAACTTGGTGGGCAACTTAAGCTCCTGTGTTTACGGCTGTATGGGACTTGGAGACTGTATGAAGATTTGTCCTTATGGTGCAATTGAGGTTTGCAATGGAGTTGCAAGGGTAATTACCGAGAATTGCCGCGGTTGCGGAATGTGCACCGCCGCTTGTCCCAAAGGTCTTATTGCTCTTGTTCCTATAAAGGAACAGGCTTTGGTAAGATGTCAGAATCTGCACAAGGGTGCTATGACCCGCAAGGATTGCTCGGTGGGTTGTATCGGCTGTATGAAGTGCGTCAAGGTTTGCGAGGCGGGTGCCATTGAGGTTAAAAACTTCCATGCAATTGTTGACCCTGCTAAGTGTACCGCCTGCGGAAAATGTGTAGCCGTTTGTCCCAGAGGATGCATCACGGCGTTTATACCTTAATAAGTTACGTTGCCCTTGTTTTAACCCCGACGGCTTTAAGATTGAGGCTGTTTATTCTGATGATTCTGTTGTTGAAATCGACGGCTATACTTTCAGTGGCTTCGACAGCTCTGAGCCCGGTGAATGCAAGGTTTTAGTTAACTGGGTTGACAACAACGGCGATGAGTACGAGTACTATTTCTATGTAGAAATTCTCGGCGAAGAGCCTCCCACATTCCAGTCCCAGAAGGACGAAACAACTCAGATTGTTGTTGAGGCTGTAACAAAGGCTTCGCTTTCTGTAGTTGAGATTACAGAGAAGATTAAGTTTGACGAGGTTAACCTTAAGCTTTCAGGTGAGACTGTTTCTAAATTCTACGACATTACTCTTGTAGAGAATGGCGAGGCTGTTCAGCCTGACGGTACAGTTACAGTAAAGATTCCCTGTGATGACGAAACTGCTAAGGTTTACCGCTTTGAAGATGACGGCACACTTACTGATATGCAGGCAGTTTACGAGGACGGCTTTATGGTATTCACTACCGAGCATTTCAGTTATTACGTTATTACAACAGCTGTATCTGAATCCGAGTTTGAGCTTGGTGACGTAAACCGCGACGGTAAAATTAACATCAAGGACGCTACTGCAATTCAGAAGTATGTTGCCAAGCTGGTAGAGTTTGACGAAGAACAGCTTGCACTTGCAGATTTTAACGGTGACACAAAGGTTAACGTTAAGGATGCAACAACTATTCAGAAGAAGATTGCAGGACTTATCTGATAAAAACCCAAACCTGAGATTATACTAAAAAACCATTAGCAGGAAAGGCAAGTTTGCCTTTCCTGCTTTTTCTATCTCTGTTTTGCGATAATTTTTTGCTTTTCCTTTGTGTATTATTTATGAACTTTTGTGAAAGCTCTATGATTTTTGCCGAAAAGGCTGTAATTTGTTTTTGATTTATTATATAATGTCTGTGTATTTAGTTTTTGTGAAATATCGTGCCTACGCACCCTCGGCACACAAACTATCATGCCTAGTTGGTGCTACGTATTTCCTCGAATATCTACCCACTCACGAAATTTGCCTGTATGCAAATGTACAGCACTTGCATACTTGTCGGCAAATTGCCGTTCGCAGTTGATATTCTCGGACTACGCACCCTCGGCACACAAACTATCATGCCTCGTTGGTGCTACGTATTTCCTCGAATATCTACCCACTCACGAAATTTGCCTGTATGCAAATGCACAGCACTTGCATACTTGTCGGCAAATTGCCGTTCGCAGTTGATATTCTCGGACTACGCACCCTCGGCACACAAATGAAAAGGAGTGACTTTCAAATGGTAGAGGTTAAAAATCTGGTGAAAAGCTACGGCAGTATAGACGCCGTAAATGACATCAGCTTTACTGCAAAGGTTGGCGAAGTTTTAGGCTTTTTAGGTCCCAATGGTGCAGGTAAATCCACCACAATGAATATTATTGCAGGCTACCTGTCAGCCACGTCGGGCACCGTTACGATTGACGGCTACGATATTGTTGACGATGCCAAGGAGGCAAAGAAGAGGATAGGCTATCTTCCCGAGCTTCCGCCGGTTTATCAGGATATGACCGTTAATAAATACTTAAGCTTTATGTACGAGCTTAAGAAGGTTACCTTACCCAAGGACGAGCACCTTGCCGAGATTATGAAGCTTTGCGGTATTGAGGCTATCGGCGACCGAGTGATTTGCAACCTTTCCAAGGGCTACCGTCAGCGAGTAGGTGTGGCTCAGGCGTTGGTAGGTAATCCCCCCGTAATAATTCTTGATGAGCCTACAGTAGGCCTTGACCCTAAGCAGATTATCGAGATGCGTGCTCTTATTAAGAATTTAGGCAAAAAGCATGCAGTTATTTTCTCTTCACATGTGCTTTCCGAGGTAAGTGCAGTATGCGACAGAATTGTTGTTATTTCGCAAGGTAAGATTGCCGCTGACGAGGCAACAGACAGAATCGCTTATATGAAGTCAAACGAAATGAGGCTTCTTTTAACTGTTGAAGGTAACTCTGCCTCTGTAATTTCCGCCATAAGCTCAGTTGACGGCGTTACTAAAGTAAGACGTGGTGACAGACAGGACGAAAACACCTGCAACTACTCTGTTGAGTATAAAAAGGATGTGGACATCCGAGCAAACGTTTTCAGGGCTTTGGCAAAGGCAGGCTGTCCTATTTTGCAGATGAGGGATGCAGGTATGAGCTTAGAGGAAATGTTCCTTAAGCTTACTACTCCCACATATCAGGATAAAGGAGGTAACAACTGATGCTTGCGATTTTCAAAAAAGAGCTTAGCTCTTATTTTAATTCAACCTTAGGTTACATTATTTTAGCTCTTTATTTGCTGTTTTCGGGCTTCTTTTTCTGGATGATTTGTTTTAACGGCAGTCTTAACGCCCTTGTAAATGTTGTAAATTATATGCTTTACGTTGTATTTTTCTTGGTGCCTCTTATTACCATGAAAAGCTTTGCTGAGGAAAGACGACAGCACACCGACCAAGCTTTGCTTACTGCTCCTGTAGGACTTTGGGAGATTGTTTTAGGCAAGTATTTAAGTGCCCTAACTCTTTACGTAATGTGTAATATGGTATTTATTTTCTATGCCTTTGTGCTTATGGTTGTACTTGGTGCAACGGTACCTTGGGGACATCTTTTAGCGGCTGTTTTAGGTATTATCCTATTAGGTGCGGCTTTGCTTAGTATGAATCTTTTATTTTCATCCTTAACAGAACATCAGATTATTGCCGCTGTGGTAGGTATTGCCGCAGGACTTGTAATTATGCTTTACGATTCTATCGTTGGTGCTGTTGAAAACTTTATCAATACACTTTTCGGTACAAGCTACGAAGCATTTATTATTGACAAGCTTTCCATTACGGCTCATTACGAAAGCTTTATCAGCGGCGTTCTAAGTCCTGTTGACTTCGTTTTCTTCTTTAGCTTTATTGCCTTATTCCTGTTCATGACCAATCGTGTTTTGGACAGAAAGCGTTGGGCTTAATTTAAGGAGGTGCTTTAAATGAACAATACTAAAAAAAGACTTACCTTAAAGCAGAGAAAGCTTCTTAATGCTGCCATAATTGTTGTAGCAATTCTTATTATTGTCGGTATTAACATTTTATCCTCGGTTCTTGTAAGCCGATTTCCTAAATTAGAGGCAGATGTTACCCCAACAAGTGCCTACAGCCTTAATGCAACAACCAAGGAATACCTGAATTATATGGAAAGCGAAGTAAAGGTTACCGTTTTAACAACGGAAGAAAACTTTACATCAAGAGCAGACGATTCGGGCTCGAACTCTTATTATTATCAGGTTGACAAGCTTTTAAGAGAAATGTCAGTTTACGAAAAATTTAACTTAGAGTTCAAGGATATTTCAGCAGCTTCTGCCTCTAAGCTTTCGGCACAGTATCCCGACGTTGACTGGACATCTACAGAAAATCTTATTCTTGTAGAGTGCACTGACAAGTACAAGATGCTTACGGTTTCTGACGTGTTCTCTTTCAGCGAGGAGTATGCTTACTATTATGGAATGAACGTTATTGAGTCCCAAAGCATTGAGCAGAGCATGCTTACAACAATCCAGAAGATTACTGCTACTGACATTCTTAAGGTTGCTGTTTCCACAGGTAATGGCGAATTTTTGAACCAGCAGTCTCAGTTTTATGCAGGTTACGCAGGACTTAAAGAGCTTTTGGATGACAACGCCTACGAGGTGGTTGAACTTAATCTTCTTACAGAAGAGATTTCTGAGGATATCGACGCTTTATTAATGGTTGCACCTGCAGTAGACATTACCGACGAGCAGAGTGAAAAAATCAACAACTGGCTTCTAAATGGCGGTGACTACGGAAAAACCTTTGTTTATGCTCCCTTTGATTTTAACGAGTCCACCGAAAATATGGACCTTCTTTTAGAGCAGTGGGGCATGAACGTGAAAAAAGGATATATTTACGAAAACGACCTTACAATGGCTCTTTCGGGCGGCTCTACACCTCAGCTTACAAGCATTGTAAACTATGCTGACGAAACCTTTACCGAAGACCTTAAAACAACAACCCTGCCCATAATTATGCCTTACTCTATGGCTATAGAGATTACCGATGAAAAGACAGCTACCCCCTTACTTACGTCTTCGGATACAGCCGACCTTCTTCTTTTAAACAAAAGCTCCGAAGAGCCTGTGTATGAAAAGAGCACAGGTGAAGCTTTAAACTACGCCGCTGTAGCTAAAAAAGGCAACGATGATTTAAGCAAGGTGTCAAACTTTATTGTATGGGGCTCATATGAGGCATTAAGCAGCAATGCAATTAATGCTACAAACTTTAACAATGCTCCTTACTTTGTAAATATTTTCAATAAGACTTTAGGTAACGAATCAGAGGCAATCGTTGTAGACAGTGTAGGTTTAGGCTTCGAAAGCCTTACCGTAAGCTCTGCACAGCAGGTTGCCGTGTTTGTGATATTTGTTGTGCTTATTCCTCTTGCAGTGTTTGCAGTTGGTATTGTAGTCTGGATAAGGAGGAAGAACAGATAATGAACAAAAAAACAAAAATCGGCTTTATTGTCGGACTTGTTGCTTTAGTTTTGATTGTAGGGGTAATTTTGCTTGTTATCTTTTTGCCTTCAGCCTCAAACGAGGATGATTACGTGCCCAAAGAGTTTAACAGTATTGAATCTACAGTTGACGAATCCGGTGTGCGTACAGTAAGCGTTCCCGTTGATGAAAAGGGAAACGTTAAGGAAAATACGTCAGGTGCCCTTGTAGATATGATTCCTGCAAATCTTAAGGCGATAACCATAAAAAACGATGCAGGTAATTACGAGTTTAAGTGTTCTACAAATGCAGACGGAGCTACAAGCTATACCTTGGTAGGCTTTGAGGATTACGACCTCAACGGCACCAATACGTCTATGATTGGCTCGGCAATTTCCTGCCTTGATATGGCGGCGGTTATTGACGTAACAGGCGAAACAAAAGCTGACTACGGCTTGGACTCTCCAAAGGTTACGGCTACGGCAAAATTTGACGACGGCTCTACAGTTACCGTTTATATTGGCGATGACGCCCCCGGCGGAGCATATTCTTATGTAATGCTTGAGGGATGTGATGCGGTGTTCTCGGTATTAAAAACCGAAATCGAAGCTCTTACACTTAACCTCAACGATATGTTCAATTCCCTTATCCGCAGTGAGTACAGCACTGTATCCGACGAGGATTTTACCTATATTACCCTTGGCGGCAGACATCTTACTGAAGAAATCACCTTGGAGCACGCTCCCGACGGCTCTCTAAACGGCTATTATATTATGACCAGCCATGGCAACAAGCCTGTAAATTCAGTTGCAGGCTCCGATATTGTAGGCTCCATTAAGTCTATTACAGGCGAGAGCGTTGCCTTTGCAAATCCTGATGCAGAAACCTTGCATTCTTTAGGCCTCGATAAACCTTACGCGACAGTTAAGGCAGAATATGTTTACGACGAAGCTGACGACGAGGGCAATACCGAGGAGAAAACCCTCTACGTCTCTATGCTTTGCTCCGAGCCCGACGACGAGGGCAAGGTTTACCTTATGGACGAAGGCGGTAAACTTGTATACTTAATCGGCACCGATGCTGTAGATTGGTCGGTGGTTACCCTTGATGATATGAGAAGCGAGTACGCCTTTGCTCCCTCTTATTCAGCGGTAAAGAGCATGACACTTTCAAAGGGAGACGAGAGCTACACCTTTACAGTAGAAACCATTGTTATCGATAGTGTTGACGAAAATGGCGAAGACATCTCTTCCAGCGAAACCGCCGTTAAATTTGGCGACAAGACCGTTGAAGAGGGTTACTTCCGTACACTTTTCGAGGATATGGCACTTATTCCCTGCCGAGGCACTGCAACTGCTGCCGAAATGGGTAGCGAGGAGCTTGTGACCATCACTTACGAGTACAATACAGGCAGAGAGGCAGACACTGTAGTTTACTATGCCACAGATAGCCAGAAGGTTATTCCTGAAATAAACGGCGAGGTTGACTGCTACATTTATAAGTCCGATATAGACGGAATTTTAGACAACGCAAAAGCCCTTTCTGAGGGCAAAGAAATCACCTCAATTTTAGGCTAAAACATTATAAAGTTATGGCGTCTCTGCTTTATGGCAGAGGCGTCTTTTTTGTACAGAAAGACTTCGAAAGCTTGCTGTAAAGCGAAAAGATAATTTTTGATATTGTGCAAAAAACAGGAATTGACCCCTTTGAAGTTGTCATTTTTTGTTACGTTTTTGTAACCATTGATTTTTAATAAAAATACACAGAATTTTTATGAAAATAAAATCGCAAAACCCAACATATGGGGGCGAGGCGACATTTCACGCCAAATTGCCTCAAAAACATTTGTAAAAAATGCACAAAACACATAGCTCCATTTTGTTTGACTCATATGAAATTGTCGAGTATAATCTCGGTGTAATCATCGTGATAGTATATTCTGATGAAATTTTATTGAAAGGAGTCGGGGAAAATGAAGCAGAAGCCCAAGGTATCTAAGGCTTTTTCTATAATGCTTGCTGTACTTAGTGTCCTTATGATTGGCGTTATACTTGCAGGTGCTACCTTGTCAGCTGCAGGAAGCGACAAAACTGCTGATACCGCGGCTCTTTTTACTGGTGACATATTGGCACAGGCAGGTGTTACTTTGTCAACCGATGACGAGGTTATACGCGTTGACTCTGACGGTGCAGTTTCTCTTACTATTATAAGAGCGTTTGACGTAGAGGTTGTTTACCGCGGCAAGTCTTTTAATGTTAAGTGCACAGGCGGCAGCGTTTCCGAAGCTATTAAGTCCGCAGGAATTACCCTTTCTGGTGCTGAAGCTGTAACCCCTGACCTTGACAGCGTGGTTACCGCAGGCACAGTTATTGAGATTGTTGCAGACAGCTATGTTATTTTAACCGCAGACGGCGAAACAAGAGAAATCGCCACAAAAGCAAAAACCGTTGGTGAGTTTTTAGCCGAAGCAGGCGTTTCACTTTCAAAGCACGATATTTTAAACGTAGATAAAGAAGATGAAATTTACGATAACATCGACATTACCGTTCAGAGAGTCGAGTATAAAGAGGAAGTCAGAACTGAGTATATTGACTATGACTTTGTTACCGAAGAAACTGATGATATGTACCTTGGCGTTACCTCTATTGAACGTTACGGAGTTGAGGGTGAAAAGGAAGTAACCTATAAATGTAAGTATATCGACGGCGAGCTTGTCGACGAAGAATATATAAGTGAGAAAATTACAGTTGAGCCTGTAGACCAGCTTGAGCTTGTAGGTACCTACGTTGAGCCCGAGTACGAAGAGCCCGAATATGACTACGATTATGATTTCGACTACACACCTCCCGCATCAGGCGGCGCAGGTACGTTTACAGACCATAACGGAAACCAGGTTGCCTATACCAACGTGCTGACAGGCTCGGCTACAGCATATTATGCCGCCGAGGGTGCCTATACCGCCACAGGCGTGCCTGTTCATGTAGGCGGGGTTGCGGTTAATCCCAACATCATTCCTTACGGTACCAAGCTTTACATTGTGTCAAGCGACGGAAGTGTAGTTTACGGATATGCAACAGCTGTGGATACAGGTGGTGCTTTGATGAGTGGCGAGGCTTTGGTTGACGTTTTCTATCCCACTTATAATGAGTGTGTAAACTGGGGCAGACGAAACGTTACGGTTTATATTTTGGGTTGATTTTTCACACATCTCTAACATCTATATAAAAAGAGGTTGTCTTACTGATTAAGTGAGACAACCTTTTTTGTTGTGCTTTTAAATTGTAATTATATCGTCTGTAGGAAATTTCTTTAGGGTTATTCTTAAAACTATGTATTTCCTTTTATATATAATAGTATATAATGTCAGTTTGTTTAACCCTGACGTTAATGTGTATTTTTCTTAATCAGAGTTTTTCAAAGTCGGAATTGCCCTCCGTAGCTAACGGCGGAGTTGCCCTTCCGTGATTAACGGACTTGCCAACCGCTTATGTTTCCTCTTTCCAAAGCACCTAAAAGCTTTGATTTCAAGTCGGGATAATCTTTCGACAGATTTTTAATCAGCTCTTTGCTTCTTTCACGCTCGGTGTTCTTGTCCATAGGGCATGTGCTTTTAACTATAGGCAGGTTTTTATTTTCAACCAATGCGGTTATTTTGTTTTCGTCGCAAAGAATCATAGGTCTTATCATCCATAAGTCCTTGTTTGAAAGGTAAGTAACAGGGCGAAAGCAGCCGATATTACCGTTGCAGAAAAGATTCATTAAAAAGGTTTCTGCCGCATCATCAGAGTGATGCCCCAAGGCAAGCTTGTTGCAACCTGCCGCCTTTGCCATATCATGAAGAATCCCACGACGCATCTTTGCACAAAGCGAGCAAGGGCTTTGGCTTTTCTTTACTTCAAAAACCACCTTGTAAAGCTCTGTGCGGCGGATGATATATTCTAGGCCAAGGTTTTTGCAAAAAGTCTCAATAGATGAAAAGTCAGTTTCGGCATTGTTAAAGCAAGGGTCTGCACTTATTGCTACAAGCTCGAAGCTTTTGGGATAATATCGCTTCAAGTGTGCCAGTCCTGCAAGCAAGGCGACACTATCCTTGCCTCCCGAAACGCCGACAGCAATGCGGTCACCTTCTTCAATCATATTATATTTATCAACAGCCGCCCTCATAAGCGAGCTTAATTTCTGCATAAAATCACCTCGTTTATAAGTATTATACACTATTGATTTAATTTTTTAAATATGTTATTATAAGTAAACATAAATTCATTAACTGGCTTTGCCTTAATTATACGGAGGTTAATATGAAGAAGATTTTTGCCGTTATTTTAGTAATTGCCGCTTTGTTTTCTTTTAGCGGATGTATGGGTGCAGGTACAAGTGTTGTAAAAGCCACCGACCCTGCTGACCCCTCAAAAATTGTTTACAAAGATTATGATTGTAACCTTGAGGGCCTTTGTAATTATCTTGACGACCTTGGTTATATGGTGTTTGACTACGATGCCTCTAAGGACGAGGCAGGTACCGCTACCATAAAGATGCAGGCTGATATGATTGGTGCCGAAAAAGGGTATAAATCCGGCTATAACTACGGCAACGATAAGTGGACTGTAGAGGCATACTATTATAAGGATACAAGCTCAGATATGTATAAAGAGGCTCAAAGCGGTAAGATTACTCTTACCGAAGAAATCGACAACGGTTCCTTTGAGATTACCGTAAACAATCAGTTTGCCCTTGTGGTTCACGAGCCTAAGGATGGCGGCGAGCGTAAAGAAGAAATTATTGAAGCCTTCAATAACTTCTATCCCGACGGCACACCTAATGGATAAAAATCTCTATACTATATTATATAGCAAAAAGCTCCTCAGTTGAGGAGCTTTTTTGCGTGATATTAAAAACCGCGTCGCGACACACAGGCGGGTCAGTGACTATAGTATATTTACAGAAGGTATATTTATTTAAAGCTTATATTTTCTATTGGATACGACCCAATATCTTGTGAGCAAAAATGAGACAAAACCCAAGCTTTTGTGACACGAAAAAAACTTTAAAAATTTTTAAAAAAATTTGAAAAAAGGGGTTGACTTTTGTTTGGGGGCGTGGTATTATAATACACGTTCCGCACAGAACAACACAAAAAACGAAGCAAGTTCACTAAAGAATAAACTTCTAAATTGTGCAACCTGTACGAAACAAGGACCTTGAAAATTAAACAACAAAGAA
>JAFUPE010000082.1 GCA_017481395.1 Ruminococcus sp.
AAGCTGTGCAGTTGATGTACTGTGTAGCACTTTCCATACGGTAGTAGTAACCGGGAACTGTGTAAGTAAAGGGAGACTGGTCAGAACCAAAGGTGTGGTTGTAAACAACACCCATAATTACAGAGATACCTCTGTCATGAAGAGCCTGAATAAGCTGTTTGAACTCAGTAATTCTTACGTTACCGTCATAGGGATTTGTAGAATAAAGACCCTCGGGAACGTTGTAGTTCTTGGGGTCATAACCCCAGTTGTAAGACTCATTGTTTCTTTCGTCACCTGATGCGAAATCGAAAGGACACTGAATATGAATAGCCTTGATACCCTGCTCTACAAGGTAGTCAACGCCTGTGCTCTTGCCGTTGTAGGTAAGACCGCCCTCGATAAAGCCGAGGAACTTGCCCTGATATTCGTCAGAAACACCTGAGTTATCGTTGGAGGTAAGGTCAGCAATGTGAACTTCCCAGATACCCTCGTCAGTTACCTGGTCAACAAATACATGCTCGTCGTTTTCCCAACCCTCAGGGTCTGTGGAGTCAAGGTCAACTACCATAGAACGGTTACCGTTAACACCGCATGCTTTAGCATAGATGTCGTAGGTTTCCATAGCGCCAAGCTTGGTTGTTTCTACTGTATATGTATAGTATACATTCTTGTAGTCGCCATCAAGAGCAACTGTCCAAACTCCGCTTGCTGAATCTTTAGTAAGAGTATGTGTACCAAGATTTTCAGCACCATTTTCTAAGTCAGAGCCTGTAGCAAAAAGATTAAGCTTAATGCTTTTGGCTTCGGGAGACCATACTTTCCAAGTTGTCTTGGAGGGAGTATAGGTACTACCTAAATCTGTGCCGTTATAGGCTTTTGTCTCAAGGTAGTTTACGTTGTAATAGCTACCTAAAGCGCC
This sequence comes from Ruminococcus sp., assembly GCA_017481395.1. The sequence continues at coordinate 902 of JAFUPE010000082.1, forward strand.
TGTTTCGGCGGTTTCGACTTCTGCAGCATTGGCAGTAAGACAAACAGTTGTTAAACTGGCTATCATTAAAACTGTCAATACGAGAGCGATAAGTCTTTTGAGTTTCATTAAATCCTCTCCTTTTTAATGCACGCACCTGTGCAATTTACTCATTAGAATTGTAGCATAAATTTTAACACAAATAAACACTTTTATTATCTTTTTTTGCTCGCTTATTACACAAGATTTTTTCGCTTCATTTGTTCAATATAAACAAACTCCCTTTGCAATTATAGCGACAATCGCAAAGGGGTACACAAAAATTATACTATTTTGATATCTGTAAAACCTACTCCGAAGGCTGTACCTAAAGAAAGGCACACACTGTCGGGAACATCCGAGAAATAAAGTCCTATGGCGGTACCGTCGTGCAGAAGTCTTACGTCAATTTGCCGATGAAGATTAGAAGAAAGGTCGTGAGAAAGAAGGCTGCCGTATTCTTCGCTGATATTAAAAAGCTTTGCGTAGCCTCCCCTATCCTTATAAAGCTTATTATCTACAGTATAGTTGGCTATACTGATAATAACCTTATCGTGCAATACCCCTGTCGAAAGAGCCTCTTTACAGGTATCGGCAACTACATTTACAAGGTAGCGATGAAGCTCAATAGCCCTTGCACAGTTTTCAGGGCTTGCAGAGGTATCAAGCTGCATATGCATCGAAGGCTTTGTGGGAAGCTTGATAAACTCAGAAATATCACCATTTTTCTTCTTGATAATACAACGCTTGAGATTAGTCTGACCAAAGTCAAGAACCGCCGCACTATCGCAAGACTCCGGCAGAAGCTTTGCACAACCCATTGTACCAATGTGAGAACCGTTGTCAAAAAGCATTATATTATAAGGAGTCTCACCCGCCATATCGAACACGTAAAGTATCTGCTCTTTAAGGCGTCTGCCTAAAAGTCCGCCCGAAAGACCACCTGTCAGAATGACAGTTTTAAGGCTTGCCCAATAGTCCCAATGCTGACTTTTCCAATCATAGCGTACTGCTCGGTTTTTAGGGTGCCCCTGCTTTAAGGTAAGCAAAATAACCCCCAAGCGGTTGCCGTATTTGCGGACAATTGTGTCGGCTACAGACTTTGCCATAATATTTTCGCTGTAGGTGGCGTCATCAAGGAATTTCGGCAGATTCTGGTCAGAGTATTCAGAAATATCCACTCCCCTTTTTTCTGCAAGCTCGCGAATTTCCTGAGAAATAAGCTTTGCAGAAAAAACCTGATTTGCACTTTTGCCTATTATATCATCAGCAATTCCTTTAACGGGAATGTAGTTTATGATACTGCGGTTAACAGAACAAAGCGAGGTTACATATTCTGTTTTTGACTCTTGAGAATATGAAAGAAAGGGATTTTTCATACAAATAACTCCTTAGCTGCCTGCTGATTCGTATGCCTTGATACCTAATTTCCAAACAAGCTGAGAAAGCAGGAATAATGCTACAGACACACCTACGGTTACGCCTAAGCTCCACACGCTTTCGCCTCTTAAAATATAGATAGCGGGATAGTAAGCCGTAAGCGCAAAGGGCAGAATGTAGGTTATAATGGTTTTGATAACACTATTATATATCTTTGTGGGATAACTTGCAAACTCATTTGTCATATAGCACATGTGAGTAATGTGACCGCTGCGCTTGGTCCAGAAAGAAATTGCGGCTGTGCCTGTTTTAACAAAAGTATAAATCATAATTGCAAAAGGCATCACAAGTGCAACGGGAATAAGCCTGAGCCAGTTGATTTCGGCGGCAATATCTGCCGGCATGGAAATAACGCTGTAAATAACAAGTATTATGCCTACAAACAAGTCACCGAAAGCATCGACACAAAATTTTTCGGTTAAAACATAAAACCACGAATTAACAGGACGGGTCAGGTATTTGTCAAAGTCGCCCTTGGCAACCACCCAGTAGCCCATTCCCCACAGGTTGTCGAAAAGCAAGTGGTCTATGCCCTTGGGTATCAGCGAGAAGCCGTAGATAAACAGAACCTCGTTAAACGTCCATGCATCTACAACCTCGCCGTTGACCTTATATGTAAGGGCAGGTATCGCGGCAAACATTATGCCCAAGGTAAGTACTTTTACTGCCTGCACAAGTACAAAGCCTATAGCACCTAAAAGGAAATCCACCTTGTATTCCATAAGCTTCTTTAAATCCTGTGCTATAAATATGCGGTGAAGTCTTAAATATTTTCTCATACTCTTAACCTCCATGCACCACAAGGCGTTTCATAGCAAGCCGCAGAATAAGCTTTGAAATAAGTGCAAAGACTACAAGCCAGAAAATCTGCAAACCAAGGTAAAATACTATTTGATACACATCATACATTCCCATATAAATCATAACCGGAGTATAAGAAAGTGATGCAAAAGGCAGAAACTGTAAAACTCTGCCGAATCCGCCCATAAAGGCAAGAGGTATAACCGCACCTGAAAGGAAATCTACTACAGCACCCTTTATAATATCAGTTCCCCAAAGATTTTTGAGAAAAAACGCAAGAAAGCCGTAGCTGAGATTAAAGAAAAAGTTAATACCATATGCAAGCACCATACTTAAAAGGAATAAAAAAAGCATAGGAATCTGAAGCATAAGCCTGCCGTTAATAACAAAACGGTAAACCTCGACACCGACGGTAATAGGCAGAAAAATAAGCGAAAAGCTTATAATCTTATTGCCAAGCTCCTGAAACAAAAAGCACATATCAAAATCAATGGGCTTTATCATTCTCATTACTACCGAGCCATCCAAGATTTCCTTACCAATAGCATAAGAACCGTCAGAATAAGTTATGTAACCCGATAAAAAGGAAATAAAAAGGTACACCACCATATTGTCATAGGTAAAGCCGTAAAGAGTTTCCTGAGAAGAGCTTTCGAAAACAGCTTTCCATACAAAGAACATTACAAAGCACTTCATAATCTCGCCTAAAAGGAAGAACAGAAAGTTAGCTCTGTAGGTGACACTTTCCATTATACCTGCACGGGTAAAGGGCGTATATTTGCGAAGCTTGGTCAACTTACCTCGCCTCCTCCCTTATAAAGGCGGCGGATAATCTCCTCAATATCGGCATCCTTCACGCTTATATCCTTAACATGTACCTTTGAAAGAGTAAAGCTTAGCATATCTTCTACAGAAGCAACGTCGGTATTAAAACGAACCTTTACCTCTGTACCCTTTGCGTCTACTTTTAAATCATCTTCGGCAAAGTTAAATTTATCTGCATAGGCAAGCTTTTCTATGTCCTCTTCCTTCGTAAGCTCAAAGGTAAGCTCTCGCATCTGACCATAAAGACTTCTGAGCTTTGATAGCTCGCCGTCAAATACCTTTTTGCCCTTGTCAATCATAACAATTCGTTTGCATAAAAGCTCGATATCCTCAAGGTCGTGGGTTGTAAGGATAACAGTGGTGCCGCTTTCCTTATTAATACGCTGGATAGCCTTGCGAATATTATCCTTTACTACCACGTCAAGACCGACGGTAGGCTCGTCAAGAAAAAGCACCTTTGGGTTATGCAGAAGTGCCGCCGCAATATCGGCACGCATACGCTGACCTAAGGAAAGTGTACGAACAGGACTTGTGATAAAATCTTCAAGGTCTAAAACCTCGTTAAGAAAAGCCATTCTCTTTTTATAGTCCTCATCGTTAATATCGTAGATTTCCTTTAAAACCATGTAGGTTTCGCGTAGTGCCAAGTCCCACCACAGCTGGGTTCGCTGACCGAAAACAACACCGATTTCCTTAACGTAAGCCTTGCGGCTTTGTGTAGGAATGTGACCGTTAATTCGGCAATAGCCTTCGCTGGGGGTCAATATGCCTGTAAGCATTTTGATAACCGTAGATTTTCCTGCACCGTTGGGGCCGATAAAGCCGATAATCTCACCGGCTTCAACGTCAAAGGAAATACCGTCAACTGCCTTGACAATATCGTATTTCGGCTTAAAAAGTGCCTTTACACTGCCCTTTAGCCCCGGCTCCTTGATAGCCTTTTTAAAGTGCTTTTGCAGGTTTTCTACGTGAATCATCGAATTATTTTCCATATAATATACCTCCTCATACTTTATAATGTAATAAAGCAGAGCTCACTTGAAATATCACTCTTTATTTACAAAAAGATTTATGCTAAAATAAATAAAGGTGATTTTATGAATTGCAAACTTTGTCCCCACAAATGCGGGGCGTTAAGAACTAAAGATACAAGCGGCGGAAAATGCGGACTTACCACTACACCTATAATAGCTCGCATTGCTCCTCACATGTGGGAAGAACCTCCCATAAGCGGAGCAAACGGCAGCGGTGCCGTATTTTTCAGCGGTTGCACCTTAAGCTGTATTTACTGTCAAAACTATAAAATTTCGGCTTTGCACCAAGGTACCCCTATCACGGCAAGGGAACTTTCGGAGGAATATAAAAAGCTTGAAGATATGGGTGTGCACAACATAAACTTAGTAAGTGCCACACAGTTTTTGCCCGAAGTAATAAAAAGCTTCGATATATACAAGCCCCGAATCCCTGTAGTTTATAACACAGGAGGTTACGAGCGCGTCGAGACACTAAAAGCGCTTGAGGGCATAGTTGATATTTACCTGCCCGACTTTAAATATTCGGACAACAAGCTTGGCTTTGAATATTCGGGTGCCGACAATTATGTAGAAACTGCCCTTTCTGCCATTAGTGAGATGATAAGACAAAAAGGAAAGCTTCGCCTTGATGATATGGGCATTGGCAAGACAGGCGTCCTCGTACGCCATCTGGTACTGCCTAACCATACAAGGAACAGTATTGAAGCACTCAATATTCTCAAAGAGAATTTTAGCAATTTACTAACTTTAAGCTTAATGGGTCAGTATATACCTTGCGGCAAAGCTTGTGAACACCAAAAGCTTAGCAGAAAAATCACCAAACGAGAGTATCAAAAGGTCCTCGCACACCTTTTGAACTTAGAAATTGACGGATATTCTCAAGAGCTTGCCTCGGCTACTGAAGAATATATTCCTGACTGGGACTATGAGGCCAAGTAACTACGCCTGTCCTACCCTCTATTGAGCATCTATTGCTAACGTATATAAATACGTTTAGCACATATAATATACACCTAATTTGATGTATTTGTCAATAAGTCTTTCATTTGAAAGTATAATCAAATTGAGGTGAAGTTAATGAAGGAATATTGCCAGATTTTGCGGGAATTAAGAGAAGACCACGACCTTAAGCAATCGGACATCGCCAAAGTACTTGGTACAACTCAACAGGTTTACTCCCGTTATGAGCAAGGAATTAATGAAATCCCCCTGCACCATTTAGTGACACTATGCCTTTATTATAAAGTAAGTGCTGATTACATTTTAGGAATAAACTTAAATTAACAACATATTGTTTTTCATAATTACTTATTACAATCAAGAAACCCGTGCCTTACGTAAAGGCACGGGTTATTCGTTTGCTTATTTTGCAAAATCGACTGCTCTTGCCTCGCGGATAATGTTAACCTTAATCTGACCTGGATATTCCAAATCAGCCTCGATTTTCTGACAAATCTCACGTGCAATGTGAATCATTTTTTCGTCTGAAACAACCTCAGGCTTAACCATAATGCGGATTTCGCGGCCTGCCTGAATTGCGTAAGAGGACTCAACGCCGTCGAAGCTTGAGGCAACCTCCTCTAACTTCTCTAAACGCTTGATATAGTTTTCCAGATTTTCACGTCTGGCACCGGGACGTGCGGCAGAGATTGCGTCTGCTGCCTGAACAAGACATGCTACAACGGTCTTTGCCTCAATATCGCCATGGTGGGCGTGAATAGCGTGGATAACTGCGTCGCTTTCCTTATATTTTCTGGTAACGTCAACACCAAGCTCGATATGGCTACCTTCCATTTCGTGGTCAAGTGCCTTACCGATATCGTGAAG
>JAFUPE010000083.1 GCA_017481395.1 Ruminococcus sp.
CCTTTACTTTCAAGAAGAGAAACCGTTAGGAACTCGCCTTTACTTTTGCTCATTTTACCTGTTGAGTCGAGAAGATGAAGCACGTGGAACCAATGGCCGCACCACTTATGACCTAAATATGCCTCGCTCTGGGCGATTTCATTGGTGTGGTGGGGGAAGGCGTTGTCAACACCGCCGCAGTGAATGTCAAGGTGCTCGCCCAAGTGTTTTACACTGATTGCCGAGCACTCGATATGCCAGCCGGGGTAGCCGTTGCCCCAAGGGCTGTCCCACTTAAGCTCCTGGTCGTCAAACTTGGATTTTGTAAACCATAAAACAAAGTCGGTTTTGTTACGCTTTGCAGTGTCCTCGGTAACGCTGTCGCGAACGCCAACAGCCAAATCGTCCTCGCTCTGATTGCCGAAAACGTAGTAATTATCAAGCTTAGATGTATCAAAATACACATTGCCTTCGGAAATGTAGGCGTAGCCTTTTTCTAAAAGCTTTTCAACCATTTCGATAAACTCGGGGATACAGCCCGTGGCAGGCTCTACAACATCAGGTGTTTTGATGTTAAGCTTCTGGCAGTCTGAAAAGAAAGCTTTGGTGTAAAAGTCAGCTATCTCAAGCACAGTTTTGTGTTCGCGTTTTGCACCCTTAAGCATCTTGTCTTCGCCTGTGTCAGCATCGCTGGAAAGGTGGCCTACATCGGTGATATTCATAACTCTTTTTACGTCGTAGCCTGAATATCTGAGGTGCTTTTCAAGCACATCTTCCATAATATACGTGCGTAAATTTCCGATATGGGCAAAATGGTAGACAGTAGGACCGCATGTGTACATCCTTACCTTGCCTTCTTCGAAGGGGACAAATTCCTGTTTTTGCTGACCTAAAGTATTATAAAGTATCATTTTTCTAACTCCTTTAATTGCTTTTTCAAAACTTCAATCTCGTGCTCCAGCTTACAAAGCTGCTGAGAAACAGGGTCTGAAATATGAATCTGGTCAAGGTTGTCATTTACCTTGATGCCGTTAATTCTTGTAATTCTTGCAGGTACACCGACTGCGGTTGCGTTTTCTGGAACTTCGGAAAGTACAACTGCACCTGCGGCAATTCGTGCGTTGTCGCCAACCTTAAAGGGCCCTAATACCTTGGCACCTGTACCCACTAAAACGTTATTTCCCAAAGTTGGGTGACGCTTGCCGTGGTCCTTGCCTGTACCGCCCAAGGTTACGTTCTGGTAAATTGTGCAGTCGTTGCCGATTTCTGTAGTTTCTCCGATAACAACGCCCATACCATGGTCAATAACCAAGCCCGAGCCTATGGTGGCACCGGGGTGAATTTCTACACCTGTCCGCCTTCTGGCGTTTTGCGAAATCCAACGTGCGATAAACTTCATATTGTGTCTGTAAAAGAAGTTTGCCCGTCTGTAGGCACGCACGGCCTTGAAGCCTGAATATAAAAAGTAAATCTCAAAGCGTGACCTTGCCGCAGGGTCTCGTTCCATATAGGCATTAAGGTCGGATTTGAGGGTTTCAAACATAAAAATTCCTCCGAGGTGTGTGTGATATATTTGCTGATGCAAATGTTTCGGTGCACGTTGACGCGTGCAATTATAGCTTTAGAAATAAACTGACCAGCCCTTAATAGAAGGTTACCTTTATATTAACCTATTCAAAGGCGAATCGCCGTCACGTGGCTAACGGAAAAATAAAAAGCCGTCCCGTAAAGGGACGGCTATACCGTGGTTCCACCCAAATTCAGCTGTATGTAATACAGCCCTTTGCGACCTGTAGCGGGGTCAGCCGACCTCAGATACTATCCTGTCATAAGGATTTCCCCAAGGAAGCTCCCGGGTGCATTTCGCCGCCGACAACTTTGCGGCTTTCAGCTTTTGCCGCAATCTCTGTAAAATGTCGTTTGTCGGTTACTTCTCCCGTTCAACGCCTTTGTTTATAACATTATATACACTTTCTTTTGAAAATGCAATAAAAATTAATAATCAGATATATATTCCTTGCATTCAAGTACATAAATTACGCCTGAAATAACAGCAACAACGCCTGTAATCCACAGCAAAACCTCACCGATAATATAGAAAATACCGCCGAAAATTGAAGTGTCCAAGGGAATTATGCCCAGCGTGCAAAGCTCGGTAAAATACTGCATAACGAAAATTGCAACAATTGCTACAATCTGCGAAACGGTCTTAAGCTTACCCCAGATGTTAGCCGCAACCACATTACCCTTTGAAGCCGCCACAAGCCTTACCGAGGTAACGGCAAATTCTCTGAAAAGCACCACAATAGGAAGCACAGGGTCGCACCAGCCTAAGGCAATAAAGCAGATAAGCGAGGCGATAACCAGAATTTTGTCTGCCAAGGGGTCGGCAAATTTGCCGAAGGCAGTAATTAAGTTTCGCTTTCGTGCGATTTTGCCGTCAAGGCAATCGGTAATTGAAGCGGCACCGAAAATAAGCCCTGCCACCAAAACGTGGTGAGCAAAGGGAATAAGCAAAGCCGCAATCATAAAGGGGACCAAAAGTATTCTCAGTACGGTCAGCTTGTTTGGTAAATTCATTTTACCACCTCACCGATAAGGTCACATTCCAAAAAGTCAGTAACCTCTACATTAACAAAATCACCTATAGTAACCTTTTCTTCGCTTGTGAAGAAAACATTGGGGTCAACCTCGGGGGCGTCGGCGTAGCTTCTGCCGAAGAAGCATTCGGCATATCTGTCAAAGCCTTCAACCAAAACCTTTACTGTAGTGCCGATTTTAGACTTGCACCAATCCTCCATTGTAAGCTCCTGACTACGCATAATTGCATCGGCACGGTAGCCTCTTATATCTTTGTCAACCTGCTCTAACTCTGCGGCAGGGGTATCCTCCTCGGTAGAGTAGGCAAAGCAACCCAGTCGTTCGAATTTAAGCTCCTTTGCAAATTCTGCAAGCTCATCAAATTCCTCGTCGGTTTCTGTAGGGAAGCCTGTAATAAGAGTAGTACGAAGCACTACGTCGGGAATTCTTTCTCGGATTTTATTAATAAGAGCAGTAAGGCTTTCTTTGTCGCCTTTGCGGTTCATAGCTTTTAATACTCTTGAATTGCAGTGCTGAAGGGGTAAATCTATGTAGTTAAGGATTTTTTCTTCAGTTGCAATGGTGTCGATAAGCTCGTCAGTAATTCTGTCGGGATAGCAGTAAAGAATACGAATCCATTCTATGCCCTCAATTTTGCAAAGCTCCTTTAAAAGTGCAGGAAGCATCAGCTTACCGTAAATATCCTCACCATAGCGGGTGGTATCCTGAGCGATTACATTAAGCTCCTTTACGCCGCGATTAGCAAGCTCCTTGGCTTCTTCCAGTAAGCTTTCCATTGTGCGGGAGCGAAACCTGCCTCTTATCATAGGAATTGCACAGTAGGTACACTTGTTGTCACAGCCATCGGCAACCTTAAGATAAGCATAGTGAGGCAGGGTTGAGCCGATACGTTTGTCACCCAAAGGCATAAGCTCCTTATCGGGAAAGCTTTCGAAGCCTTCGCCTGAAAGAGCTTTCTTTACTGCCTCAACGATATCGCCGTTGGCACCAAGGCCTACAACTGCGTCTACCTCGGGCATTTCATTTTTAATATCTGCCTTGTACCTCTCGGCAAGGCAACCGCTTACGATAAGGGCTTTAATTTTGCCCTCTTCCTTTAATTTTGCAAGCTCTAAAATTTCCTCGATACTCTCCTGTTTGGCACTTTCAATAAAGCCACAGGTGTTAATAATAACCGCATCGCCTTCGGCGGGGTCATCTTTTAAAATAAAACCTGCTTCTTTTAACTTGTAAAGCATCATTTCTGCATCAACTCGGTTTTTGGCACAACCGAGAGACACGATAGAAACCTTGATATTATCACTCATAATTAAATTCCTCAAGCTCCGTAAATTCTCTGATTACTGACTTAATGTCACCATAGGCAAAGCCGCGTCGTTGTAAAGCCGCAACAGTTCGCCTGAGGTCGCCTTCATCGGATAGCTTACGGAGGTATTTTTTATTAATAAGAGCCCTTATTTCTTCTTTTTCGTCAAGGTTTAAATCCTCGACGGTTTCACCGACCAAATCGCGGTCTAAGCCCTTTTGGCGTAGCTTTTGCTGAATCTGTCGGCTTGACATATGCTTGTGACTTAAGCTTTCGGCATACTTTTTGGCAAAGCTTTCGTCGTTTAAAAGTCTTAATTCAAAAAGTTTATTTATAGCCGCATCTACGGCTTCTTCGCCATAGTCTTTACTTAGCTTTTGTCTTAACTCGCCTACGCTGTGGTCGCGGTAGGAAATAAGCCACAACGCCTTTTCCTTGGCACGTCTTGCGTCAGAGGCTTTTATAAGCTCATGAAGCCTTTCGTCGTCAATTTCTGTGCCTGCCTTAAGTTTTGCCAAAAGCACTGTTTCTGTGTCAAGCTTAAGTGCGTATTCGCCGTCAATGAAAATAGCCGAAAATGACTTTCGTCTTGGCTCTATTGCAGTAATAACCATTAGTCTTCAACTAAAATGTCGATTTTGCCGCCCTTGGCTTTTGGTGCCTCGGCAGGGGTTTCTTCAACAGGTTTTGCGGCTACTGCTTTTGCACCTGCTTTACCGGGCTTTGCTGTAAGCTTGTCGATATTCTCCCACAGCTTTTTCTCGATTTCCGCGGCGAGCTCTGCATCCTGCTGGAATAAAATTTTAACGTTGTCTCTGCCCTGACCAAGACGCTTCTCGCCGTAGCTGAACCAAGCACCGGCTTTCTGGATAACGTCAGCCTTAACTGCAAGGTCTACAAGCTCGCCGACGCGGGAAATACCCTCGCCGTACATAATGTCAAACTCAGCCTCTTTAAAGGGAGGAGCAACCTTGTTTTTAACAACCTTAACTCTGGTACGAGAGCCAATCATTTCGCCGTTTTGCTTAAGCACCTCGCCGCGTCTTACCTCAAGACGGACAGAGCTGTAGAATTTAAGTGCTCTACCGCCGGGGGTAACTTCGGGGTTACCGTAAACAACGCCGACCTTTTCTCTTAACTGGTTAATGAAAATTGCAACGCAGTTGGACTTGGAAATAGCACCTGCAAGCTTGCGAAGTGCCTGAGACATAAGCCTTGCCTGAAGACCTACGTGGCTGTCGCCCATTTCGCCTTCGATTTCGTTTTTAGGTACCAATGCGGCAACAGAGTCGATAACAATAACGTCAATAGCACCTGAACGGATAAGAGCCTCGGCAATTTCAAGGGCATCTTCGCCTGTGTCGGGCTGAGAAACCAAAAGTGAGTCAACGTCTACACCCAAGTTAGCAGCATAAACAGGGTCCAAAGCATGCTCTACGTCGATAAAAGCAACGTTACCGCCGTCTTTCTGACCCTCTGCAATACAGTGGAGCGAAAGTGTGGTTTTACCTGAGGACTCGGGTCCGTAAATCTCGATAATTCTGCCTCGGGGGAGACCGCCGATACCAAGGGCAATGTCAAGAGAAAGCGAGCCTGTGGAAACATGCTCGACGTTAAGGTTTGAATTCTGACCCAGACGCATAACCGCACCTTTGCCAAATTGCTTTTCAATTTGACTTAATGCGGTTTCCAAAGCTTTATTTTTATCAAGTGCCATAGTTATTTCTCCTTTGTGAGGTAGTTTGTATTGTATGGAATAGATAAATCCATTCCATGCAAAACTTAATTACGTCAATATTATAAAATAAACTTATTTTAAAATCAATAAAAACAGGCGAAAAATTTCGAACAAATTTTCTAAACTTCGAACAAAGTCCCCTTTATCGCCCTATGTACACCACCTAAGTCGTCAAAAATCTCAATATTCTTGTAATTTTCGGCTGTCATAAGGGCGGCGGTATACTCTGCTTCGCTTCCGTCAAGCTCAAAAATAAGCTGACCGCCTGCTTTTAGCTTGGGCGTATAAAGCGGGATTATTCTGCGGTAAAAGTCGAGACCGTCTTCGCCGCCGTCAAGAGCTAATAAAGGCTCGAAGTAAAGTTCTTTTTGCATATTATTAAGCTCGTAAGTTGTAAGATAGGGGGGGTTAGAGATTATAAGGTCAAAGTAAGAGTCTTCAAAATCCTTGTATACATTAAATATGTCACTGTTTATAAGGTTTATGTGCACATTGTTGAGGGAAGCATTTTCCTTTAAATAGAAAAGAGCATCTGCTGAAAGCTCCACTGCCGTAACTTCGGATTCAGGATACAGTTTTTTGAGTGTAACGGCAATGGTGCCGCTGCCTGCACACAAGTCAAGGATTTTAGGGTTTTTGGTTTTATCAAGGTGAGCAAAGCTTGCCCGAAGTGCTACCTCGGTGTCATCTCTTGGAATAAGCACACCTTTGCCTACTTTAAAGGGCAATCCGTAAAACTCCCACATACCTAAAATATACTGCAAGGGCTCGCCTTCGGCACGCCGCCGAGTATAAGCCAAAAGGGTACTGAGCTGGTCTTTGGTAAGCTCTTTTTCTTTATCAAGTGCAGGGGAATAGGGAGTACCAAGTACAAACGAAATAAGCTCTGATGCATCAAAGGCAGGAGACTCTGCCCCTGCCTCGGAAAGCTTATGTGAAATCAGATTAAAGCTGTCGATTATCTTCATTTTATTTACAGCACTTATTATTTACAATATCAGAGCCGTCGTCGGGGATAACAGGAGTAATAGCGGCAATTGCAATTTCTATCATAGAATCGTCAGGCTCGCGGGTGGTGATGTGCTGAGCCCATACACCGGGGGCGGCGATAATTTTGGTAAACCAGTTGTCGTGCTTGCCGCAAAGCTGAATAAGCTCAAAGCCCAAGCCTACGGAAACAGGCAAAAGCAGAATTTTAATAGCAGAGCGAAGCACAGTTCCCCAGATACCGAGATAGCTGAACGAGGGAACAAACAGACCGATTAAGATACCTAATAACAGCATAATAATCATAAAGCTTGTGCCGCACCTTGGATGAAAACGCTTGTGCTTTTTTACGTTTTCAACAGTAAGTTCTTCGTCAGCCTCGTAGCAGAAAATGGTTTTGTGCTCAGCACCATGGTACATAAAAACACGTTTCATGTCTTCCATCTGAGAAACAATGATTATGTAGCCTAAAAAGAGCACAATTCTTAAAACGCCCTCAAAGGTAGAACGTAAAAGCTGACTGTCAAAAACAGGATGTAAAGGTTGAAGCAAGCCGTAGAGAAGCGAGGGTACCCATACAAAAAGCACAATTGCCAAGGCGACGCCTAAAACGGAGGCAATAGTCATAATAACGTTCATCAGCTTTTCGCCTAATTTGTCGTTGAGCCACTTTTCAAACTTGCTCATCTTCTCCTCTTCAACCTCAATGGAGTCGATAGCCTTGTTGGCCGAAAGCATAAGGGATTTGTAGCTGAGTTTTAAAGAATCAATCATACCTGCTATACCGCGGATGAAGGGAATGCGAAGGAACTTGTATTTTTCTCTTAAGGTAGTCACCTTAAGCTCTTCGGTTTCAATTTTGTCGGGGGCGGTGCGTACAGCCACCACAGTTTTCTTGGGGCCACGCATCATAATGCCTTCGATAAGGGCACTGCCGCCTATGGATGTGATTTTCTTTGTTTTTTCATTTGCCATAATATATACCTTCCTTTCTGAACATTCAGTTTTCTGCAACGGGAATGGCGATTGTAACCGTTGTACCTACGCCGATACCGCTTTCAATATCAAGGGTACCGCCATGCAGAGCAATAATTTCGTCGGCTATGGCAAGACCAATGCCCGAGCCGCGTACATTTTGATTTGCTTTGTAGAATTTATCCTTAATTCTCGGCAAGTCGTCGGGTGCAATACCGCAGCCTGTGTCAGTAACGACTACATGCACAAACTCGCCGAAATCCAGCACCTGAATACCTACAACGCCTTCGCTTTGGGTATACTTAAGTGCGTTGTCAATAATGTTTATGAATACCTGTCTCAGCTTGTTTTTATCGCCGAATACAGGAGGCATAGCCTCGGGCTTGTCGTAAAGAAGATGCTTTTCTTCGCTTATTGCCCTTTCTTTCATCATATACAGAGCTTCATCAAGCTCGGCTAAGATGTCAAGCTTTTCTTTGGAAAGCACCATTCTGCCGCTTTGAAGCCTTGAGAAATCCAGAAGCTCCTCAACAATTGAGGTCAGACGAGAGGACTCCTTGACGATAATGTCCATACCCTTGTCGAAGGTTTCTTTGTCAACAGTACCGCAGTACTGCATGGTCTCTGCCCAGCCTTTTATAGCTGTAAGGGGAGTTCTGAGTTCGTGAGAAACGCTGGAAATAAAGTCGTTTTTGAGTCTTTCGGAAGCACCTAATTCCGTTGCCATATAGTTGATTGAGTCGCACAAATCGCCGATTTCGTCATCGTGGACTTTTTCGATTCGCGTATTGAAATCGCCCTGAGCAATTTTTTTGGCGGTTTCGGACAGCTCGCCCACAGGGCGAACGATTGAACGTATGAAGTAAATACCCGAAGACAGTACTAAAGAAATAATAAGCAAGCCTACACCGCAGAAAATTGCAATTGCTATGCCTATGGTGCGGTCTATATCGGTAAGGGAGATAATACATCTTACTGCACCCATGATTTCGCCCTCTGAGTCTTTAACAAGGCGGGTAACAGCCTTTACGTTTTCGCCGGATGAGAGCTTGCCTGTCCACTCGAAGTAGCTGAGGCTTTCGGCAGTTGCCTTTATATAGTCTGGCATCTGCTCAGTAGAATCAGGGGTGAAGCCTGTTGAGGTAATAATAACCTTGCCGTTTTTATCAATGGCAGTTATCTCCATTATTTCCTTGCCGTCGAAGTTTTCAACGTAGCCTCTGGCAGTTGAAGCAAAGGCTATGCTGTCTGAGGAGTAATCCTCAAGCACACTTGCGAACTCGGCACTGGCAGCACTTAAGGTCTGGGTTACTGAGTGATAGTAGTAGATTCGTACGGCATACGAAAGGCAGAACACTACAAATAAAACAACTACAACAACCACAAGCAGGGTATTAAGCACCCATCGCTTTGTAATGCCTTTAAACATTTGCCGTCCTCCAATAATTAAGTGAATAAGTAAGAGTGAATAGGTAAGAGGTGTGGTGGCACGCTATGCGTGCGATTATAAATAATGGAGCGTAGCGACCCTTAACATTTGCGTCAGCAAATATATCGCACCGCTTTGCGGTATATCACTTGCCGAAGGCAAATATCACATCGCCCAAGGGGCGATATATCACTGTTAAATCTCCGATTTAACTTATGCGTCCCATTTATAACCGAGACCCCAAACAGTAACAATGTACTTGGGGTTAGAGGGCTCGTCCTCCACCTTCATTCTCAGTCTGCGGATGTTAACGTCAACAATTTTTTCTTCGCCCACATATGCCTCACCCCACACGTGGTTAAGTATGTCTGTGCGGTCCAAAGCCATCTGAGGATTTGAGAAAAAGTATTCCATAATCTGAAACTCAACCTGAGTAAGCTCAATAACCTTGCCTTTTTTGGTAAGGGTGCGGTTTCTAAGGTTAAGTGTAAAAATGCCTGACTTAAGCTCTTCTTTAAAGTTGTTTTCGGACTTCTGCTCGGCTAAAGCCACGCGGCGGTACAGAGAGTCAACTCTGGCAGTAAGCTCAGAAGGAGAGAAGGGCTTGGTCACGTAGTCGTCGGCACCAAGCATAAGACCTGTAACCTTGTCCATTTCTTGAGTTCTGGCAGAAAGCATAATAATGCCGATAGAGCCGTTTTTGTTTCTAAGCTCTTTGCAAACCTGCAAGCCATCGATACCGGGCATCATAATGTCGAGGATTGCGACGTCAAAATCGCCTTTGTGCTCATCATATTTCTGCAGAGCCGCTTCGCCGCAGTCTGCTTCTACTACCTCGTAGCCTGCTCGGCGCAGGTTAATAACCACAAAATCGCGGATAGCCGCCTCGTCCTCGCAAACAAGAATTTTTTTCATATGGGTAACCTCCGTTTCATATTAGAGTTAAATATTTTACATAAGCTCAAAAGCTTCTTTAATTTCGTCAATGGTTAAATTAAGTGAGCCGTTGCCATCGTAGCTTTTGCAGGTGTAAATGCGGCTGTCGGTTTCTTCAAGCAAGGTGTATGCCGAGGTGTCAGCCTCGGTTTCTTTGTCGAAAATTTTAACCGTCAGCAGCTTGTCGCCGGATTTGTCCTTGCTCCATTCATAGAATGTAACCTCACCTGTGCTATAGTCGGTCAGTGCGGTAAATTTGCCTTCCCACTTTTCGGGAATGTTGAAAGTAAAGCCGTAGGCAAAGCTTGCCGCCTGATGCGAAATAAGAAGTACAGTGCCCGATAAGGTTTGCTGGCACCAGTAAACAGAAGCCGCAGGTACAACATCGGTGCGGTCTTTTTCTATATTAATCTTGAAAGCTGCAGGTACCTCGATAACTCCGTCACCATTAATATCCTCAGACATAATCGGATACGAGCGAAATGCCTGGTTGTAAGCAACGTTTTCGGTAAAAGCTATTCGCTCTACGGAGTCGAAATAGGTGTTAAAGTAAAGAAGCTGAGTATTATATTCGCCGCCGTTGGTACATCCGTCGATAACGACACCTGTCTGATTTTCGAAAATATTGCCAACCTGAAGCTTGGCGTAGGATACAACGTCGGGGTTAAGTGCGGTTTTGCCCAATACCTCAAGCTCGCTTTTGTTTTTGTTAAGGTCAAGAAGAACGGCTTCGGATTCTTTATCTGTCGAGAAAAGCGAAAGAAGCATCAACTCTTCGCCGCTTTCTTCGGTAAAATCGCCTGTAAGCAGATTAGAGCAGGTTTGCTCTGCTAAAATATCTCTGGTTTTATTTTCTTCGTAAAGGTGAAGCGAAATCTGGTTAATGCTTGCGTTGTAGGTTTTCCAGCAAGGGGCGATTTCAAAAATGCCGTTACCGTCAAGGTCGCAGAAGCTAAGGCTTTCTACGGCTGTGCTCTGACTTTTAAAGTCGCCCACACTTTGCCATACGCCCTCGATACTATCCATCACAAGCATATGTACAGTTGCAATGTCGCCCTGAGGCAGGTAAAAGGCAATAGCCTCGTCAACACTGTCAGAGTCGATATCCTTCATAGTAATGGCACTGCGGTAGTTGCCCGACTGGGGATATTTAAGTGTGTAGCCCTCGCCTGCAACAGAGTCGATTAAGGACTGAATTTCAGCCTTGTCGCCCACAGCCTTTGGCGGATGCATAAGGTTGTCAACGTTAAGCCCTACTGAGCTGCAGCCTGCCATAGAAACCGCCAGCAAAGCCGAAAGCAGAATACTTGGTATTTTCTTTTTCACGTTTAATTTCCTTTCGGCAATGTAGCCACAAGGTATTTAATAAGTATGCCTTCGTCAGAAAACATCTTTTCGTGCTCGGTAACAATGTTACCCTCTACGTCGCTATTGTGTAAGTCGCGTACAACCTTCAAAAGCTCGTACCCTGACTCTTTGAAATACTCGAGACTATCCTCGAAAAGCTCATCGTTGTCTGTTTTAAAGTGAATTTCGCCGCCCTCTTTTAAAAAGCTTTTATAAAGGTTAAGCTTAGTAGGGTGGGTGAGTCGGCGTTTGTTGTGTTTGCCGCGGGGCCAAGGGTTACAGAAATTTATATAAATTTTGTCAATTTTGTCACCGTTGCCGATAACCTCGAAAATCTTGTCAACGTTATGAGCCACCAAAGCAATGTTTGTAACCTCTCGCTGAGCAGCGTCAAATTTGTTTACAATGTTTCGTCTGCCAACACCCAGCATGTCACTTTTTATGTCCATGGCAATGAAATTTACATCGGGATTACGAAGTGCCTTTTCGGCAACAAAGGTACCCTTGCCACAGCCAACCTCAAGCTCGATAGGCTGATTTTTAGTAAAGAAGCTTGCCCATTTGCCCTTAAGCTCTTCGGGATTTTTTACAAAGAAGCTGCAGGCGTCAAGCTCAGGCTGAGCCCATTTCTTTTTACGGATTCGCACAAAATCACCTTAAACACAATATTTTGAGATATAATTACACTTATACGAAACAATTATATCAAAATATAGTGGTGTTTGCAATCTTTTTTACACATTTTGTTACACTTATTTTTACATTTTAATAGTAATTTAATATTTATATAAAATAAATTAATAAAAATACGCATTTATACCCAAAAGATAAAGGGCACAGCATAAAGCCGTGCCCGCAAGTATATTGTGGTTTATGCCTTTAGATTTCGATTTTTGCAAGGTGCTTCTGGATATCCGTAACATCTTTGATATTATGCTTGCCATCACAATTAAAATCAGAGATATAGAAAACTTCTTCGCTTCCATCTTCACATATACCATCAATTTTATCGTCAGCACCAAACGTTTCGATGTCTGCTAAACATTTCTGAATAAATGTTGCATCCTTCACATTAAGTTTTCCATCATTATTAACATCACCAATAACCATTCCTAATTTATAATCAGAAAATACAGCATCTATATTGTTTAATTCTTGATCGTAAGCTTCTCTTAAATCAGCCACTATGCTTTTTTCGGGAATATATATGCAGTAACCCAAAGTATATGGAGAATGGTAGCCGCCGCTACTCACAATATAATCGCCATATTTTCCATAACTATACACAGGGCTTGCTACCATCTGCCCAGCATAAATTAAAACATGATCAGGCACACTATCTTCTGTAACATTTTCGTCTCCTTCGCTATAATATTCATACAAAGGCTGATAAAAATATTTTCCTTTTGCTTCGGTTCGGTAGTCATTAAGCTCTGTAATACGCAAAAAGTCCTGCTCGTATTTCTTATCTCCTGTTCCTTCGGAGTTAGCCATATTAGCTTCCTTATAATCAAATAAGCTTTTGGCTGAAAAAGTAGATAACCCTAAAGACGAGAATAATATTATACTAATCAAGATTAGAGAAATGTGTCTTTTCATTTTTATTCTCCTTTAAAATTTTATGATGCATCTAAATAATAATCTAATCCTACATATTTTAAATCAATATTTGCTCTATAGTCCAAAGCTTTTACTGACTCTACAACATTTTCCATTCCGGGTTCTTCTAAGTAAAGAAAGTAGAAGGTAATTTTACTGTAATTCAGTACGTGTTTTTCTATTTTGCTGAATTTGTATTCAGGGAAGTCCTCTACATTATAATCAAATGTTATGTGGTCTTTTGGCTGAACAACTATGCAGTCGTTAAAGTATGTATCAACATCCCATATATCCCCCGAAAACTCGTCCTGACTTGCCATTATTAGCTCAGTGCCCCAAGGGGTTGCGGTTTCGTATTTTGCAAGGTATTTCTGAATTGCTGTAGCGTTTTTTACAGAGTAACCTGTACCTTCGGGGTCGGCAAGGCACCTCTGCACAGCGGAAACATAAGTGATTTTTGCCAAGCCTTTCTGAATTAAAGTGGCATCTTTAACAGTTACCTCACCGTCTAAATCCACGTCGCCGTAAATAAACTTTTCGGGCTGAGAATACGTGCCTTCGGCACCAACACCTAAAAGGCTTACACCTGTGAGTGCAAACGTTAATACTAAAATTAAAGATAATAATTTTTTCATTATAAAGGTCTCCTTCCTAATTTTACGAAGCAGGGAAATAATAGCATAACTCAACACAGTCTAAATCGATATTTGTTCTGTAATCTAAAGCCTTTACAGCCTCTAAGGCGTTTTCTTTGCTTGGTTCTGCTAAATATAAGTTATAATAAACAACTTGTCCTTTGTTTAAGGTTTTTCTTTCAATGTTGCTGAAATTGTATTCAGGAAAATCCTCTAACGTGTATTCATAAGATAATTCGAAATTTGGTAAAGGATTAACGGAAATTCTTTCGCCATAGTAGTTATCGCTATCAGCGTTTAAAAATTCATCCTGACTTGCCATTATTAGCTCAGTGCCCCAAGGGGTTGCGGTTTCGTATTTTGCAAGGTATTTCTGAATTGCTGTAGCGTTTTTTATAGAGTAACCTGTACCTTCGGGGTCGGCAAGGCACCTCTGCACAGCGGTAACATAAGTGATTTTTGCCAAGCCTTTCTGAATTAAAGTGGCATCCTTAACGGTTACGTCGCCGTCAAGGTCCACATCGCCGTAAATAAACTTTTCGGGCTGAGAATACGTGCCTTCGGCACCAACACCTAAAAGGCTTACGCCTGTGAGTGCAAACGTTAATACTAAAATTAAAGATAATAATTTTTTCATAAAGAGTCCTCCTTAAAGAATAGTGCTATATCTTATTCAAAGTAACTGTTATCACAGCACTTAAATTAAGATAAATGATAACATAAACTTAAAGCAAATGTGCCACCTCAAACGCCTCCCCGTTAAATGTATTCTTCAAATATAGTTTATCATTTTTTTATAAAAAAGAGAGCAAAGTGGGATAATCTGTAGTTTTTCTGGTGAAATCTGCGTTTTTGATAGGGAAAAGTAAGAATTTAACGGTGTATTATCTTCTTACTTATTAGACGTAAAATCGGCGAAAAACTCACAGTAAAACAAATAAATACTTAAAAGGAAGGGCACAGCATAAAGCCATGCCCGCAAGTATATTGTAGTTTATGCTTTTAGATTTCGATTTTTGCAAGGTGTTTCTGAATTGCAGTAACGTCGCGGATGTTAATATCACCATCACGGTTAAAGTCACAAGCTTCTATAGCTAATTCATCCCACTCATGTGCAACTGGCAAATCTTTGTAATTTGCTAAGGATTTTTGAATCCTCGTTGCATCTTTTATGTTAAGCGTAAAGTTTGCATCTGCGTCGCCAATCAATGCAACAACCGTGCCGTTTAAGAATTTAAGAGCTTCTTCCAATCCCTCTATTTCAGCGTAATATGCTTCTTCGAGAGTATAAACCTTATCATCAGCAGGAGTATAAATATGATAAGCGTGATCGTACGGATAATGATATATGGCTGTTATAATTACATACTCTCCGAAATCTGACGAATGAAAAGCGTCACTAACAATCGGCGTAGAAGCCTTTACAAGAGCATAGTCAGGGGTGCTCTGATTATCGTCGGAATAGTAGTAAAACAATTCTTCGTACCAATATATAAGCTCCCCACCGGCACTTTCTCTCGCAATATCAAGACGTTCTACCAATAAATCCTCATACATATTCTCTTTTGTCGCATATGCAGGGAATAAGGATGTTAAAAGTATGACTGCGATAAGGCTGATAATGGTTAATGTTTTTTTCATAAAAATCACCTCGTTTATATTAAATCACGAATTATTTTACTGATATAAGTTATGTTTCCTTTATTCAGGAAACAAGCTATACTAAAATTGTGTTTCCTTAAGGCATTGTGTGTTAAAATGTGCCATCTCAAACGCCTCCTTAAGCAAATAGTTAGATTGAAGGACAAAATTAGTTATATTAACTAAAATTTTGTATTTCCTTTCAGTTTTAGTATAACATCTGACAATGTTGATTGTCAACATAATTTGGAAAATAAAATATTGAATTTTGGGAACGATTGGCGTATAATAAGATTGGGTGAACGAGTATGAGTAAAAATTACTTTATGAGTGGTATTACCGATTTGCTTATTCTTGCAATCCTCGATAAAGGTGACAGATATATGTACGAAATTGTCAAATGTATTTCTGATTTTTCAAAAGGAAAGTTGGACATTTCGCAGAACACCATTTACACTGTCGCCTATAAGCTTGGGGACGATGGAAAAATCAGCGAATATTCAAAGCTTGTCGGTAAAAGGCGAACAAGGGTTTACTACCACCTTGAGCCAAAAGGTAAAGAGTACCTTAACGAACTTATGGAAAACTATTCGGCTGTAACAGACGGAGTTTTTAATTTGCTGAAAACACTGGACGAGGGGGAGGATACCAATGGACAAGATATGTAAGGTGTATGTGTCACAGGTGAAAGCCATACTTCCGGTGTGGGGTAAGAAAGAAAAAGCCTTTGTTAAAAAACTTAACAGCGATTTATGTGATTATTGCGAAGATAATAACGTAAACACCATTGAGGAGCTTTACAAAGGCTATGGTACTCCGCAGGAAATTACCTTTGAATACATATCCTTAATGGAACCACAAGTAATATCAAAACGTATAAATATCGCTAAATACACTAAAATTCTTGTTGTAAGTTTAATCGCCTTAGCTTTTCTTGCAACTGCATTTTTAGGAATGTATGTTTATGGCGAATATAAAATCGCAGAAAAAGTGAAAAATATAACCGTGGAACACATAATCAGAGAATCTAATTAACCAAGGAGAACTAATAATGAAAAAAATACTTGCGTTTACTTTACTTTTAACACTTTTATGTTGCTCGGTATTTTGCTTTTCGACAAGTGCAACAACTGTAACCGAAGCTTCTATTGAAATGTTGGATAACGGTGATTACATAGAAACAATCATCACATACTATGATACAAACACAAGAGCCGCCACAAAGTCAGGTTCAAAAACTGCCAATTACAAAGATAGTGACGGCGAAATCCTGTGGTCTGTAACTGTTTACGGAACATTTACCTATAACGGCACAACCTCCTCTTGCACAAGTGCTTCGCACAGCACAACCGCCACTGGTGACGGATGGTCTATAAAGAGCTCCTCTTCAAGCAAAAGCGGCAACTGTGCTACCGCTAACGCAACTGCAACATTAAAGCAATTTTTAACTTCTAAAGATTTTTCTATGACCGTAAACTTATACTGCAGTCCTTACGGAATTTTATCTTAAGCCGATCAAACTTTGATAAATGAAATGACTCCCGATTTGAAATAAAATCGGGAGTCATTATTTTATGCTTGGTTAAATAAAGAATAGGGGCGAGGTGAGCTTTTCAGATTTTATAAACTCAACCTCGGTAAATTCTTTTTGTAGCTTTTCTTTAAGGGGATTTATAACAATATCTTCGGTTTCAAAGTGACCTGCCACAATTAAGGAAACGTTTTCGTGAATGCTCTCTAAATAATTGTGGTGGTGGGCTTCGCCTGTAATAAAGCAGTCAGCCCCAAGCTCCACAGCCTTAATAAATTCACTGCCGCCTGCACCACTGCACATAAAGATGTTATTAATCAGCTTGTCTTTAACTGTGCAGGTAACAGCCTTAGCTCCTAATTTTTCTTTTGCAAATTTCGCAAAGCTTTCGGCGGTTAACTGTTCTTTGAGTGTACCCGAAACCAAAAATTCGCCCTCGTAGAAGGTGATGTTTTGAAGCTCTAAGGCGTTTGCAAGGCACAGGTTTACGCCTGTGTCCCACGCAATGTCAAGGTTTGTATGAAGGCACAAAGCGGAAAGAGAGTTCTGTGCCAGCAGATAGGGTACGCTTTTGCTGTCTATGTTTTTTAGTGGGTTAAAAATAACAGGGTGGTGGCTTATAATAAGCTGGGCACCTTTCTCTTTTGCTTCGGCTACAACCTCGTTTGTAATATCAAGGGCAAGAAGAGCCTTCGTGACTTGTGTGCTTTCGCTTCCTACCAAGAGACCTACATTGTCAAAGCTTGCGGCAGAGTCAAATGGGGCAAAGCTTTCGCAAAAATCAACTATATCACAGATTTTGGTCATAGTGAAAACCTCTCTTTAATTTCTTTTGCAATTAAGCCGAATTTAGGGTCGGCGTTGGACCTTTTTTCAAGGTGGTTTACAGTGGAGCCGAGAAACCGCCTGTCGTTTTCGTCACTGCTTTTAAGAAGCCCTGTGTAGCAGAAAATTTCGTCGGGGGTCTTTTTATTGCCCGTAAATTCTGCCGAGAAGGCTGTGTAAATTTTGCCATCGGCTACAGTGCACCTGTGCTCTTTAAGCTCGAAGCCGTTCTTGTATAAATATTCTATTACAAGCTCATGCTTTGACATAGGCTGGAGTATAAGCCTTTTGCTTTTGTCCTTAAGCCAAGGGGCGTCGCTTAAAATATGCACAATGGTTTCGCCGCCCATGCCTGCAATTATTATATCGTCAACCTCGTAGCTGTTTACGCCTCTGAGTCCGTCGCAAAGTCGGGTTTCGACTAAATCCTCGGCGTGGTATTTTTTGATGGTTAGCTCGCCTTGCATCAAAGGCTCAGCTTTAATGTCGCAAGCCAGAGCAAATGATACGAAGCCCGTACGGACAAGCCATACGGGCAGATAAGCGTGGTCGGTACCTATGTCGGCAATTTTCGTACCTTTTCTAACCATTTGGGCACAAAGTGCAAGACGGTTGTTAAGGGTGAAAAGGGGTCGCATTATTCGCCGATAGCTCCGTTAATTTTTGCGATTAATGCCTCAGGGTCTGTACCGTGAACAGCACAAGCCATTTCGATAGACTCGCCTCTTGCAGAGGGACAGCCTAAGCAGTGCATGCCTATTTCTAAGAAAAACTCTGCAGTATCGGGGTACATATCAAGAACATCGCCGATGATAGAATCTTTAGTAACTTTTGCCATATTAAACATCCTCCAAAATTAGTTTTTAATATTGTAGCACATTATAACTGAAATTGCTACAATTTTTTGCTGTAAAACGCTAAATAAGTGCAGAAAACGCCTCGGGTCCCCCCAAGGCGTCTGTTCACCAATAATATATGTTCGAATCAAAGTCCGAAAAAATTATTCTGCGTCTGCCTCTGCCTCTTTCTTTTTGGCAAAGCACTCGCTGCAATAGTAGTCCTTGCCCTCCATAGGTCTGAAGGGGATGGTTGCCTCGCCGCCGCACTCAGCACAGACGGTAGTGAACATCTCTCTTGCAGGTCTTGTTGCGTTCTTGCGTGCAATTCTGCATTCCTTGCAACGCTGGGGCTCATTTACAAAGCCTTTTTCTGCGTAGAACTCCTGTTCTCCGGCGGAGAAGATAAATTCATTACCGCATTCTTTGCAAGTGAGTGTCTTGTCTTCGTACATTTGATTTACCTCGCTTTTGGAAAATAAATATTTTATCCCGTGGCGGAGTTGCACCGCCAATCCTTGTCGGGACATATTACTTTAATAATTTTTTGCGTACTCGTTGCAACGCATTGTCAACTGCCTTGGATGAAAGCCCCAAGGTGCTTGCGATTTCACTGTAGGATAAACCCTTTGCGTATCCCTTTAAAACGCTTAGCTCCATAAATGAAAGCCTGCTTTTAATAAGCTTTAAAAAGTCTTCGTCGTTTGCTTTGTCAAGGACCAAGGCTTCGGGGTTAAGCATTTCGGAGTAAAGCTCGTCGTTTTCAATAGGTACTACGGCGTCGGCAGGAATCGCCTTGCGGCTTGACAGAGAACGCACAAGCGAAATATAACGCCGCCTTATGCAAACAGCGGCAAAATTCTTGAAGCTGATGCTGCTGCCGGGGTTAAAGGTTTTACATGCACTGAAAAGCCCCATTAAGCCTAACTGCATAAAGTCGTTTGCGTCAAAGCCGGGATAAGAATACTCCTTGGATATAAGGCGGATTAAGCCTTTGTATCTGTGGGTGATTTCCTCGAATGCAGGTTCGCTTCCCTGAGAGACCAAAGCACAAAGCCGACTGTCATCAAGGGTTGATAATTGCTCTTTAAAATCTGCGAGCACTGCACCTTTCACCTCTTATACGCTTTATACCTCTACTATAATAACGCAAAATATACAATAAGTCAATGAAAATTTTATAAAATATATATTGATTTATAAATTTTTTTATCATTTTTTGACAAAAAAAGCAAAAATAACATTTGTGTTCATAAATAATAGGTGCTATAATTGTTTCGTATGATTATGTCTTAAGAGGTGAGGACTTTGGTTGTAAAGTGTAACAGCATGGGTCTTTTTGGAATGGACAGCTATATTGTAGAGGTAGAGGCGGATGTTTCGTCAGGCCAGATTGCTTTCGAAATTGTAGGTTTACCCGATACAGCCGTCAGAGAAAGCCGCGACCGCGTTCGTTCGGCAATGATAAACTGCGGCTTTGCTTTTCCTGTTTCGCACATAACTGTTAACCTTGCACCTGCTGATATACGCAAGGAAGGTCCTCTTTACGATTTGCCAATACTTGTGGCTATGCTTAAGGCAACCGACCAGCTAAGCTGTGATATTAGGTCTTCCGCCTTTATCGGCGAGCTTTCGCTTTCCGGCGAGGTTAGGGCTACCAACGGCGTTTTGCCCATGGTAATTAAGGCAAGGGATGCAGGGTTTAAGTCGGTGTTTGTTCCATTTAAAAACGGTGCCGAGGGAGCAGTAGTTGAAGGAATTGACGTTTATCCCGTAAAGAATATTTGCGAGCTTTTTGACCATCTTACTGAAAGGCGAACAATCACAAAAGCACAAAGTCCCGAGATAAGCATAGTAAACGCACCTATGCCTGATTTTTCTGAGGTAAGGGGTCAGTACGAGGCAAAGCGTGCGTTAGAAATTGCCGCCGCGGGAGGCCACAATGTGCTTTTAATAGGTCCGCCCGGTGCAGGTAAAAGTATGCTCGCGAAGCGAATGCCCTCAATCCTTCCGGATATGACCTTCGAGGAAATGATAGAAACCTCTAAAATTCACTCGGTAGCAGGTGTTTTGGGTGAGGGGGAATCTTTGGTAAGGGTGAGACCCTTCAGAAGTCCTCATCACACCGTTTCTCCTGTGGGACTTTCGGGCGGAGGAACAATTCCGAAACCCGGCGAAGTGTCCCTTGCACATGGCGGTGTTTTGTTTTTAGATGAGCTGCCTGAATTTTCACGTCAGGCGATGGAGGTCTTGCGTCAGCCTATTGAGGACAGCATTGTCACCGTTTCACGAGTACACGCCACAGTAAGCTATCCTTGCTCGGTAATGCTGATTGCGGCTATGAATCCTTGCCCTTGCGGTTATTTCGGGCATCCCACACGAAAGTGCACCTGCAGTCAGAATGCAATTAACAGGTATTTGGGCAGGGTGTCGGGACCTTTGCTGGACAGAATAGATATTCATATCGAGGTACCGCCTGTAGATTATGATGAGCTAAGCGGCAAAACTTCTCTGGGAGAGCCGTCGGAAAAAATCAAGGAGCGTGTCAACAAAGCCAGAGCCATTCAGCACAGGCGTTTTGAAGGAACAGATATTACCTGCAATGCACGTATTACTTCGGGAGTTTTGCACAAGGTTTGCATTATGAGCGAAGAGGCACAAGACGTGCTTAGAAAGGCTTTTGACAAGCTGCGTTTGTCAGCACGTGCTTATGACAGAGTTCTTAAGGTGGCACGTACCATTGCCGACCTTGATGCAAGCGAAATAATAGAGGCTCAGCATATTCTTGAGGCTGTGCAGTACCGTACCCTTGATAAAAAATACTGGCAAAACCAATGATTTGATTAGGCGAAAAATGTATTAAGGTGTGGTTATGATTAAAATTCTAATATGGAAAAATATGTCAAAATAATTACAGCACCTTGGCATTTTACCTCAAAAAAAGGTTATAAAAAATTAATTAACGGCAAGTTGACCAAAAAGTATTACAAATTAAAATATCGGTTGACATTACGCCGTCGATATATTATTATTTTGTTATACTACAATGGTTAAAATGACCTATTTGTGTATACGTCATTTGTATAATTCTTACGAAGAAGAAAAGCCCTTTAAATTATTAATTTCATGCTTCTTATGTTTCGTCGAGGCTTTTCAAATCAGCTTGTTTTTAACACAATAAGCATAAACCTATAATACTAAGTTATCGGAGTGTGCAGATTTGGATAAATATATAATTAACGGTGGCAAGGCATTACACGGCGAAGTTACAATCAGCGGTGCAAAAAACGCAGCAGTTGCGGTTATTCCTGCGGCTATCTTGTGTGACGAGCCCTGTCGCATTGAAAATATACCTAACATCAGCGATGTTACTCTTATCGCTAATATTCTTAAAAATTTAGGAGCAATCGTAAAAAGGGTTAATAAGCATACCCTCGAAATTGACTCTCGTCCTATAAATACCTTTAGTGCAACCGACGATTCCGTAAGGGGTATGCGTGCTTCTTACTATCTTATCGGTGCTCTTTTAGGAAGGTTTCATAACGCAAGGGTAGCTTTACCCGGCGGATGCAACTTTGGTATCCGTCCTATTGACCAGCACCTTAAGGGCTTTGCGGCTTTGGGTGCAAATTGCGAGCTTATTAACGGCGGTATTGTTGAGGCTAAATCAGATACAAGGCTTCACGGCGGAAATGTATATTTCGATACTGTTTCTGTAGGCTCTACTATGAATATTATGCTTGCCGCTGTTAAGGCAGAGGGTCAGACGATTATCGAAAATGCGGCTAAGGAGCCTCACATTGTTGACCTTGCAAACTTTCTTAACTCTATGGGTGCCAACATCCGCGGTGCAGGTACAGACGTAATTAAAATCAGGGGTGTTGAATACCTTCACGGTATCACCTACTCCATTATTCCCGACCAGATTGAGGCAGGCACATATATGGCGGCGGCTGTCGCTACAAGAGGCAGTCTGCTTGTTAAAAACGTTACTCCAAAGCATCTTGACTCCATTACCGCAAAGCTTGCGGATATAGGTGTAGAGATTGAAGAATACGACGAGGCAGTACGTATAGATGCTACTAAGGTTCCATTAAGAAGCTGTAATATCAAGACAATGCCTCACCCCGGCTTTCCTACCGACTGTCAGCCTCAGTTTGTGGCTATGCTTTCTACCTTAGAGGGCACAAGCATTGTGACAGAAAATGTTTGGGATAATCGTTTTCAGTATGTTCGCGAGCTTTTGCTTATGGGTGCTAAAATATCCGTCGAGGGCAGAGTTGCAGTTATTGAGGGCGTTAAGGAGCTTCACGGTGCTCCTGTTAAGGCTACTGACCTAAGGGCAGGTGCCGCACTTATTATTGCAGGTCTTGTTGCTTCGGGCGAAACCGAAATCGGCTCTATAAATTACATTGAGCGTGGCTATGAGGAAATCATCGACAAGTTCAGAGCATTAGGTGCAGATATTAAAAAGCAGTATGTTCCCGATGAGGAAGTCGCAACAACAGCATAAATTAATCGGGAGTACGGATGTACTCCCATTTTTGTATTAAAGAGGTAATTACGGTGGCAAAATTCGTTACATTATTCAGCTCGAGTTCAGGCAACAGCTATTACATAGGCTCTTCGGGTCAGGGTGTGCTTATTGATGCGGGCAGAAGCTGTAAGCAAATAGAATTGGCAATGCAAAGCAACAATCTTGACTTAAGAAGTGTTCGGGCGGTATTCATTACTCACGAGCATACCGACCATTGTCAAGGATTAAAGGTGTTAGCTTCTCGCTATGGTTTTACGGTGTACGCAAGCGAAGGTACCCTTAATGCCTTGGAGCGTACAGACAAGCTAAGCTCGCGTTTTACAGCGGACGTGATAGAAAACAGAATATCAATAGGCGATATGCTTATTGAGCGTCACGACACACCTCACGACAGTATTGAAAGCTGTGCTTACTCGGTTACAACCCCTGACGGAAGCCGTGCAACTGTTGCTACCGATATGGGGATTATGCTACCCTCTGTTCGTGAGGCTATCAGAAAATCAAGCCTTGCGGTAATCGAGTCAAACCACGATATCGATATGTTGCGTTGCGGGCCTTATCCCTATGCTTTAAAACAGCGAATTCTCTCGGACAGAGGACACCTTTCCAACAAGGCATGCGCCGAGGAATTACCCGAGCTTGTAAAAAGCGGAGTCAGCCGTATTGTTTTAGGACACCTGAGCAAAGAGAATAATACTCCCATGCTTGCTTACAATACATCTCTGGAGTCTCTTACAAAAGCAGGTATGGTAATAAATCTTGACTTTACTTTGGAAGTAGCACCCGAAAGTACTAACGGTAAAGCGATAATTTTTTGAGGTAGCTTATGCTTAACGTAAATATAATCTGCGTTGGAAAGCTTAAGGAAAAGTTTCTTTCGGACGCAGTAAAGGAATACTCCAAAAGGCTTTCGGCTTTTTGTAAGCTTAACATTGCCGAGCTTGACGAAACCAAGCTTTCGGAAAAAGCAAGCGATACCGAAATAGCCAATGCACTTAAAAGTGAAAGCGAAAAAATCCTTGCTAAGACAGGCAAGGATGCCTTCGTAGTAGCTATGTGTATTGAAGGAAAAATGATGAGCAGCGAAGAACTTTCGAGGCTTTTTAACAGGGTGAGTGTTGAGGGCAAAAGCCGCATTGATATTATAATCGGCAGTTCGTTCGGTCTTTCTGACGAAGTAAAGAAAAGAGCAGATTTACGCCTTTCTGTAAGTCCTATGACCTTTCCTCATCAGCTTTTCAGAGTTATGATTTTAGAGCAGGTTTATCGTGCTTTTCAGATAAGCACAGGAGGCAAATATCATAAATGATATTTGCAGTGAATAGTGAAAAGTGAAGGGTTTCGGTAGCACGCTACGCGTTTGATTTTAATATAAGAGAGGTGTAATTTAATTGGCACTGGATGGTATTTTTTTAAGACATATAAAAACCGAGCTTGAAAGCGTTCTTGCAGATGCAAGAGTAAGTCAGGTATACGAGCCTAACCGCGACGAGCTTATTATAAATTTAAGAACCTTTGACGGAAATCGTCGCCTCCTTATTTCTACCCGTGCCGATTCTCCTCGCGTGGGCATTACCGACTACAGCGTGGAAAATCCGGACAAACCGCCTATGTTTTGTATGCTTCTTCGCAAGCGTCTTATGTCTGCAAAGCTTGTGGGAATTCGTCAGCCCGGCTTAGAGCGTATGTTGTTTTTTGATTTCGATGGTGTCAACGAACTTGGCGACAAGGTACGCCTTACCTTAGCTGCAGAGATTATGGGCAAGCACAGCAATGTGGTGCTTATTGACGGCGAAGGTGTGATAGTTGATGCTCTTAAAAGGGTAGATGTTACACTTTCGTCAAAGCGTCTTGTTCTTCCTTCTTTAATTTATGAAATGCCTCCCTCGCAGGAGAAGCTTAGTATAGAAGATACGGACACAGAGGAGCTTTTAAAAGCCATTGAGCTTAACCCCGAGAGCAGGCTTGATAAGGCTGTTTTAAATACCCTTACAGGTGTTTCTCCAATAATCTGTCGCGAGCTTTCGTACCTTTCCACCGGCTCGGTGGATACTGACAAGGCTCTTGTTTCGGATTCTGAATGGCAGAAGCTTAAAGTTATCTTGGAGAATTTAAAGGATAGAATTAATAAGCCCCAAAGCTATGCCGTCACCCTTAAGAACATTCAGGGTAAGCTTTTTGACTTTTCGTTTATGCCTGTTAATCAGTATGGTGATAGTGTCAAAAAGCAGGAGTATGAAAGCTTTTGCAAGGCTTTGGATGCTTTTTATCATACAAGAGAAAGCTTAGAGCGAATGAGGGTAAAGTCCCATGCGTTAAGTAAGCTTGTAAGCAATAATATCGAGCGTCTGGCTCGCAAAATTTCTATGCAGAAAGTAGAGCTCGAAAAATGTCAGGACAGAGAAATCCTACGCCAGAAGGGTGACCTGATTGGTGCCAATATGCATCTGATTACAAAGGGCGCTCCCTTTGCAGACGTTATTAATTTTTACGATGAAAGCGGTGCTACAATCCGCATTAACCTTGACGTTACCAAAACGCCTCAGCAAAATGCACAGAAGTATTATAAGGAATATGCCAAGGCAAAAACCGCCGATAAAATGCTTAGGGTACAGATTGAAAACTCAACTGAAGAACTAAGCTACCTTGAAACCGTAGCCGACGAAATCAGCAGGGCAGAGTCCGAGCAGGATTTAAGTGCAATTCGTCAGGAGCTTGTTGCTGAGGGTTATCTTAAACAGAATAAAGGTGAAAAAAATAATAGAAAGCCCCAGAAATTAAAACCTGACTTCCGCGAATTTGAAACAAGCGACGGCTTTAAAGTGTTGGTTGGCAGGAACAACCGCCAGAACGACTTGCTTACTCTTAAAACCGCAAACAAAAATGACCTTTGGTTTCACACCAAGGATATTCCCGGCAGTCATACGGTTATTATTGCCGAGGGCAGAGAAGTAAGCGACGAGGCTATCCTCGAGGCCGCACAAATTGCCGCCTACTTCAGCAAAGCCAAGGACTCTTCTCAGGTGCCTGTTGACTACACACTCATAAGACGTGTAAACAAGCCCCAAGGTGCTAAACCCGGCAAGGTAATCTACACTGAGCAGAAAACTGTATACGTAACACCGAAAACGAAATAATGAAAAAAGGGACTGTATCATATCA
>JAFUPE010000084.1 GCA_017481395.1 Ruminococcus sp.
AAAAGTTTGTTTCATAAAATATAAGGCAAACGAGAAAGGAGAATTTTAGTATGATTTACAGCGAGGTAATTAACCGCTAACTGAATATTGGCACGTTTTTAATAGTTTTGGGACTTTCGAGCCCCTTTATTTGTCGTGCCGTTTTAAAGAACCTTTCGTGAATTCTATGACTGATGTTATGGCACACTCAAAAGGGGTGTGTATTTTTTATAGCTTTTTCAGCCGCAGAAATCCCTCAGGGTTACTTTCTGCGGCATTTTTGCGCCCATTTTCAGTTAGCATCAAGATTTTAACTATATTAATAACACAACTGATTTTGGAGGAACAAAAGTTGAATATAAAAGATTTTGGATTTTATTACGATTTAGCATGTGATAACACCAGCGGTACACCTGCACGGATAACCGCAGTTCACAAAGGTCGTTTTGGTATTGTTTCTGATTTTGGTGAGGGTTATGCTCAGCTAAAGTCAAAGGAATATTACTTTGAAGGTGAGGCTTTCCCTACAGTAGGCGACTTTGTGCAGATAGATTATGTTGAGAACGGCGACAGCCGAATTATCAAAACCCTTAACCGCAAAACTTATTTCTCCCGTCGTGACCCCGATAAGGGCAGAGGGGAGCAGGCAGTTGCCGCGAACTTTGACTATGTATTTATTATGCAGTCGCTTAATAAGGATTTTAACCCAAAGCGACTTGAAAGGTACTTAACCGCCGCCGTGCAATCAGGTGCAGAGCCTGTCATTTTGCTGACAAAGGCGGATTTAACAAGCGACTATCTGCCATACATTCTTGAGGTAAGCCGAGTAGCACCAAATGTAAACACGCACATAGTAAGTGCTAAAACAGGATTTGGTTTAGACGAGCTTTCAAAGTATATGCAAAAGGGCAAGACTCTTGTTTTCTTAGGTTCATCGGGTGTGGGTAAATCAAGCCTTGTCAATACCCTTGCAAATGAAGATATTATGGATGTAAACGGCATCCGTGAGGACGATAGCAAGGGCAGACACACCACCACTCACAGAGAGCTAATTATGCTCAAAAATGGCGTGATGATAATTGACACCCCAGGTATGCGTGAGCTTGGTATGTGGGATGTAACTGAAGGCTTATCCGAAGCCTTCGAAGATGTTGAACAATTCATCGGCAAGTGCAGATTCCGTGACTGTAAGCACGAAAACGAGCCAGGGTGTGCGGTACGAAAAGCTATTGAAAACGGTGAACTTGATGCCTCTCGCTTTGAAAGCTACAAAAAGCTTAAAACCGAGGCAAAGTTCAGTGATGACGGTTATGATTATAAAAAGCAGAAACAACAGTGGGAAAAATCCCTCAGAATCGGCGATAAGAAAAAGAGAAAGGAAAGATTTTAAAATGAACAGAACAATTAAATCGATGGAATATAAATATTTAATACCTTCTTTAGATATGATAAGAAGAACCTTTACAAACAGTGAGAGTGCCGAGGATGCACAAATTGTTGTGAATTTGGTTCAGGAAATCAGGTCAATGAAATATTATGTACCTGAGCTTGAGCTTATTATGGTGGATGAAAACGACGAGGTAATAGGCTATACGCAGTTTTCAAGGTTCCACCTTGGCGGTAAGTTTAAGGATGAGCTTCTTATCCTTACCCCTGTGGCAGTAAAAACAGAATTACAGCGTCAGCATATTTCAAAAGAGCTTATCGAGGCAGGCTTTGAAAAAGCTAAGGGGATGGGCTTTAAAGCCGTGCTTGTAGAGGGTAACCCTCAGAATTACCGTAGCCGAGGTTTTGTGACCTCCG
Source organism: Ruminococcus sp. (assembly GCA_017481395.1). The sequence continues at coordinate 1,783 of JAFUPE010000084.1, forward strand.
CAGATTTCGGCATAGTTGCAGGCGAAAGTGTAGACTTGCCTGCACCTGAGTGCCTTATGGTAAAAGAGCTTGAGAAAAATGCTCTTGATAATATCAGCGGTGTCTTAGAGTACACCGAATACAAAAGTCTTAAATAAGAAAGGAAAATTAAAATGAGTGAATTAAGATTTATAACATTAAGAGAAAAGCCTGATCTTATGGATAAAGCCGCAAGCTGGTTCAACAGCAAGTGGGGTGTGCCGAAGGAAGCCTACCTTGAGTGTATGGAAAGCTACCTCAAAGGGGATACCGAGCTTGGGTGGTATCTCTGCTTAGATGATGATAAAATCGTTGGCGGAATGGGTGTAATTGAAAATGATTTTCATGACCGAAAAGAACTGACCCCCAATGTCTGTGCTGTCTATACAGAAGAAAGCTACCGCAAGCAAGGCATTGCAGGCGTGCTTCTGAATATGGTGGTAGACGACCTTAAATCCAAGGGCGTTTCGCCTGTTTACTTAGTTACCGACCATACAGGGTTTTACGAGAAATACGGCTGGGAGTTTTACTGCATGGCACAGGGTGACGGCGAGCCTGAAATGACAAGATTATACATTCATAAATAATATTTACAGGCAAAGAGAGCGTTTTAAAAATCAAAATAACTAAGAAGTACTCCAAGTAATTTCTATGCGTTCAACCCCTCTTTTGACAAAAAAGTGCTTTAAAAAAGACAATAAATAATATCTTGCTGTAGTTAGCAAAGCCGCCTTTGAAGGCGGCTTTTTTATATGGTAAATTTTCCTAACCAAAGTTCGTATTTTGGTACATAATATCCGCGAGCAAGAATTGAAGGGCAGAAGCGAAGAAGATATAACTTTATATGAAATCAGACATTT
>JAFUPE010000085.1 GCA_017481395.1 Ruminococcus sp.
AATCAAGAACAGCCTTGCCTACACGGGTCATAATAGCCATATTGAGAACAACATAGATAGAGTCTGTAACCTCTAAGACAATCTGAGAAAGAGGAGAGCCGATGGGACCCATGGAGGAAGGAATAATGTACATTGTTCTGCCTTTGTAACTGCCGCGAGCAATATCAAAGAGCATCTTGTAAGCTTTGTCGGGGTCCATCCAGTTGTTTGTGGGGCCTGCATCCTCTTCGTTCTTAGAGCAGATAAATGTTCTGCCCTCAACACGGGCAACGTCGTTTACTGCTGTTCTGTGGAGGTAACAGCCGGGAAGCTTTTCCTCGTTAAGCTTAATCATTTCGCCTGTCTTGCAAGCCTCTGCTCTTAAAGCTTCTAACTGCTCCTCAGAGCCGTCAATCCATACTACCTCGTCGGGAGTAAGGAGAGACTTCATTTCGTCAAGCCATGCAAGAACTGATTTGTTATTTGTCATGTGAAATCTCCTTCGCATAAAAATCTAAATTAAAGAATACAAAAAGTATTCCATATAACACTATACCATAAGAGTTAAATAATATCAATGAACAAATTGAAACTTTTTTAAAATTTTTATCCCTGTTTTTTTGTGGAATAATCTATAGGCAGTGTTGCAGTTGCATTAAGGTCAAGCTCAGCCAAATTCCCGCTTAAAAATTCATAATAAGCCTGAGAGCCTACCATAGCCGCATTATCACCGCATAATTTAAGGTCCGGAATATATAAATCCATGCCCTTTTCACCGCATATTCTTTTAAGCTCTTTGCGTAAAAGCGAATTTGCCGAAACACCACCTGCGGCTACAATGGTTTTTGCACCTAAGTCTTCTGCCGCCTTGAAAAGATTATCTGTAAGACAGCCTACAACTGCCTTTCTGAAGGATGCACTTACGTCTTCCTTAGAAAGGGTTATACCCTTTTGCTCAGCATTGTGAATAAGATTAATAACCGCAGTTTTAAGGCCTGAAAAGCTGAAGTCATAGGCAGAACCCGCAACTGTGGGACGAGGCAGAGTAAAGGCATCGGGGTTACCATTTTCGGCGACCTTATCCATTTCAATTCCGCCGGGATAAGACATACCTAAGGTTCGTGCGGCTTTGTCAAAGGCTTCGCCTGCCGCATCATCTCTTGTCTGGCCTACAACTACCATATCCGTATAATCCTTAACAGCTACAATGTGGCTGTGACCGCCTGAGGCAACCAAGCATAAAAAGGGCGGTTTAAGCTGAGGACTTGTTACGTAATTGGCGGCAATATGGCTTCTTAAGTGATGCACAGGAATAAGAGGCTTACCTGTAGCAAGCGAAAGACCCTTTGCAAAGTTTACGCCTACCAGAAGTGCACCGATAAGACCGGGGGCAAAGGTTACTGCAAAGGCGTCTATGTTCTCTAAGGTACAACCCGCCTGCTTCAAAGCTTCGTCCACTACGCCCACAATTGCTTCAGCGTGACGTCGAGAGGCAATTTCAGGCACAACACCGCCGTAAATACGATGCTCCTCTACCTGTGAAGCTATTACCGAGGACAGCACCTTCCTGCCGTCTTCTACTACTGCGGCGGCTGTTTCGTCGCAGGATGATTCGATTGCAAGAATTTTCATATATCTCACCTTAATAATTGATTTATTTAAAATTAAGAGTCAAAAGCAAGGCATCCTCAAGAGGCTCCTTGTAATAGTTTTTTCTACATCCTACCTGAACAAAACCTAAAGCTTCATAAAGCTTAATGGCAGGTGTGTTGGAGGCTCTGACTTCAAGAGTAATAAAGGCCAAATCCATAGCTTTGCACTCACGGATAAGTTCCTTCATAAGTGCTTTTCCCATACCTCTTCGGCGGTAAGCTTCTATTACTGCCAGATTGCCCATATAGCCTTCGTCAAGCACTGTGCTTAAGCCTACGTAGCCTATGGGTATTTCGTCGTCAAACGCCATAAGAAAAACTGATTTTCCTCTTATAAGTTCACTTTCTATGCTTTGCTCAGACCAAGGGTGTACAAAGCATTTTTTCTCAATGTCTGCCGCAAAAGGAATGTCGGCGTTAGTCATTCTTCTTATTATCATAATTCGCCAAATATTTCTTTTAAAGAATTCAAAATTTCATCTCGGCAGGCCTTGTAAACCAACAAGCTACCGCCATATGGGTCGGCAACTCCGCCTGAGTTTTCGTTAAGCATACGGATTTTGCCCTCGTCAATACCCATTGACTTAAGCTCGGCTACGTGCTCCTTTGTCATACCTATAATAAGGTCGAAGGAACTTAAATCAAGGTCGTAAATATCCGCACTGCGGAAAAAGTCGGACTCTATGCCTATTTCGCTCAAGGCTTCTTTTGAATTGTCATTAATCAAAAGTCCCTCAATGGTGCAAAGCCCTGCACTTTGAGCATGGGCATCCACATCATTTTCTCTGGCAAATTTGTTAAATATAAGCTCCGCCATGGGACTGCGGCAGGTATTGCCTGTGCATACAAATAAAACTTTTTTCATAAACTAACCCTTTGCATCATACCAAGTTTTGCCTACTGCAGCTTCAGCAACTAAAGGTACAGAAAGCTTAACGGCACTTTCCATTTCTTCCTGCAAAATCATAGCAACCTGCATTGCTTCAAACTGGGGACACTCTACAATAAGCTCATCGTGCACCTGTAAAATCAGCCTTGCAGACAAATTCTCATCTTTCAGTCGCTTGTCCACCTTAATCATAGCGATTTTTATGATATCAGCGGCAGTACCCTGAATAGGCATATTGCGGGCTACTCTTTCTCCAAAGGCACGGGTCATATGATTAGACGCCGTAAGCTCGGGCAGGTATCTGCGTCTGCCGAAAATCGTCTCTACAAAGCCTTCGTTTTTAGCTCTTTCAATGACGTTTTTCATATAGCTGTCTATACCCGAGTAGTGCTTTAAATAATTATCAATATAAGCCTTAGCCTCTTTATTGGTAACGCCTATATCCTTAGCCAAGGAATAGGCACCTATTCCGTAAACTATACCGAAGTTTACAGCCTTTGCTCTGCTTCTGTGAATTGGTGTAACCATATCTACAGGCAGTGCAAAAACCTGAGAAGCGGTGACAGTGTGTATATCCACATTATCGGTAAAAGCTTTTACCATTTCTTTGTCATTAGCAATATCCGCAAGGACTCTTAATTCTATCTGAGAATAATCGGCATCTACAAGCACGCAGCCCTCGGCGGCTTTGAAAAACTTTCTCAGCTCTCTGCCAATCTCGGTACGAACAGGGATATTTTGCAAATTAGGTTCGGTAGAGCTTATACGGCCTGTACGGGTTTCTTTCTGATTAAAGCTTGAATGTATTCTGCCATCATCAGCTATAACCTTTAAAAGTCCGTCGCAATAGGTAGACTTTAACTTTGCGTAGGTTCTGTACTCCAAAACGTGCTTAACTATAGGATAGCGGTCTTTTAAAGAGTCAAGCACATCAGCACTGGTAGAATAACCGCTTTTGGTTTTTTTACCTGTGGGAATCTGTAATTTTACAAAGAGAGCCTCGCCAAGCTGTTTGGGAGAATTAATATTAAACTCATAGCCTGCCTCTTTGTAAATTTCCTGCTCCATCACTTTAAGCTTCTCGTTAATAACAACACCGTAATCCTCAATACCCTTTGCATCTACCGCAAAGCCTAAATTTTCCATTCTTGCCAAAACTCGGGCAAGGGGTATTTCGATATCGCAAAGAAGCTTTTCCTGCTCTTTTTCTTTGGTCAGATTTTTAAGCTTAAGATAAACTTCCCAAAGTGCCGCCTCATATTGAGATATGCCCTCACCCTCTATATGAGGCAAAGGAATGCTATATTCGGTGCACAGTCTTTCTATGCTGTAATCGGTAGAAGAGGGACTTAAAAGATAAGCCGCCAATGATACGTCAAAGCATATATTCTCTACCTCAAAGCCGTTTTTATCTGCATAAGAAAACAACGGCTTGCTGTCGTAAACAACCTTAGGAAGCTTTTTGTCACTGAGGATTTTCTTTAACAGTTCCTCATCCTCGCTAATGTAAGCCTTGTCCTCGGCTGAAGCCACAAAGCTTTTTATGCTGTCTCCCTCAAAAAGCACATCTATAACGCAGTCTTTAACAGGCTTTTCGAGCTTTTCCGCTTTTTTAACAACCGGTTTTTCTACTGCAGGAAGTGCTGTGGTATCAGCATCAGCCAAACCTACTTTTTCAAAAAGCTTAAAAAGCTCTAAAGATGCCATAAATCTTGCGGCACTGTCCTTATCTGCCATTTCAACCTTATAATTTTCGATATCTGTATCAATGGGAACTTCGCAATTAATTTCACCAAGCATACGGCTTAAGTAGGCGTTTTCCTTGTCCGCCTTAAGCTTGCTTCTGACGCCCTCTTTGATGTCGATTGTATCAATATTTTCGTAGATATAATCAAGATTTTCGAAACGGCTTATAAGGTCTGCGGCACCCTTTGGACCAATACCCGAGACACCGGGAATATTGTCAGAGGTATCGCCCTGAATAGCCTTAATATCAATAAGCTGACGAGGTGTAACGCCGTATTCCTCGACAATTCTCTGCTTGTCGTAAATTTCTGCAGAGGGTGTACCCTGCTTTGTAGCGGCAAAACGCACTGTGACAGTATCGCTTATAAGCTGAAAAGAGTCGCGGTCTCCTGTTGCAATAACACACTCATAGCCTTTCTTAGAGCTGTTTTTTGCAAAAGTTCCCAATATGTCGTCAGCCTCAAAGCCTTCTACAGATACAAGCTTGTAGCCTAAAAGCTTTAAAAGCTCTTTTAACGGCTCAACCTGACATCTAAGCTCCTCAGGCATACCTTTACGAGTTGCTTTGTAGCCTGAATACGCTTTATGGCGAAAAGTAGGAGCGTGCAAATCAAAAGCAATTGCAACTGCATCGGGATTTGTGTCAGCCTTTATTTTTAAAAGCATTGTAAGAAAGCCGTAAATAGCATGGGTAAACTGGCCGTCTTTTGTTGTAAGAGGTCTTATGCCGTAAAAGGCTCGGTTCATTATTGAATTTCCGTCTACTGCCAAAAGTTTCATATTTTATACATCACATCCACTGTTTTTCCGTTTTTATGGTAATATCTGGGCACTCGTTTGGAGACTGCACAGACTATCTCGTAGTTTATAGTATTTGCAAACTCTGCCAAATCATCAGCCGTAGGGCTTTCGTCAGCACTGAAAACCGTAACCTCATCACCTATTTTTACATCAGTAACGTCGCTTACGTCGATAATGGTCTGGTCCATACATACTCTGCCTAAAATTCTGCACTTTTTACCCTTTAACAGCATATAGCCTTTATTTGAAAAACCTCTGAAATAACCATCGGCGTAGCCTATTGTAACCGTTGCAACAGTCATATCTTTTTCGGCTTCAAAGGTTCTGCCGTAGCTTACAGACGTACCTTTATAAATCTTCTTTACAGAGGCAACCGAGGTTTTTAAGGTCATCAAAGATTTTAAAGGCAACGCCCCCTGAAGCTTTGGTGAGGGAGCAAGTCCATATAGAATAATACCTGCCCTTACCATAGTTTTTCGCGCATTTTCATAGTCTTCTGTGCCTGCGGAATTTGCGTGATGAATTATGTCAAACTCTATACCCTTTTCCTTTAATGCCTTTACGGTATAATCGAAAGCGGCAAGCTGTTTTTCTGTGTATTCTCTGCCCTCATCACCTTCGTCGGCTACGGAAAAGTGAGCCATTATACCTTTTGCGTTAAGTCCTTTCAGTGCACAGGCTTCAGCGATTTCATCAGTGGAGGAAAGGTCCCTGGGAAAGCTCTGGCACATAAAGCCGATACGGCTCATACCTGTGTCGATTTTAATGTGGACATCAAGCCTACCGCCTAATTCCTCGCACTTTGCAGACAAAGCCTTGGCAAAATCAAGGCTGTAAACCGCTTGGGTAATATTAAGCCTTAAAAGCCTTTCGGCATCGCTTACTGGGGTGTAGCCTAAAATGAGAATAGGAAGCTTTACGCCGTAATCTCTCAGTTCTTCGGCTTCGTCTATATTGGAGACCGCAAGAAAATCCGCACCCAAATCCTCATAAAGCTTAGCGAGCACTTTGGCACCATGACCGTAGCCATCTGCCTTGACAACACAGCAAATTTTGCTATTTCCTGCTTTCGCTTTTATTATATTAAAATTATACTCGGCAGCATTAAGGTCAACCTCTGCCCATGTACGTCTTGAAATATGCATAAACCAATCCTCCGTAAAGTGAGCACAGGCTAACCACCGATACTCAAAATTTACCTATTGTAATTATATTACCAACTAAAAGATAAATCAATATTTTATAGATAAATTTACTTACCTATATAATGTTATTTTTCGATAAGGATTTGTTTATATAACATAAATTTTTCCTTTCTCCCCGATTTTTTTCGGTTAAGCTTAAAAATATGTGAAATTTTCCAAATTTAATTTGAAAAAACATAGCATTAAATGTAGACATTTCTAAATGTTTGTGATAAAATTAACATGTATGTATACGACTAAAAGTCGCAGATATAAAACACATACCATATTCTTATTCAGGGAGGATAAAAAATGCGAAAGAAAATCGGCACATTACCCTTCTCCGGCACACCGGAGCAGGAAGCAAAGCTCATGGAAGTAATCGAAGCCCACAAGAATGACCCCGGTGCAGTAATGCCTGTTTTACAGGAAGCTCAGGGTATTTACGGCTACCTTCCCATTGAGGTTCAGACAATGATTGCCAAGGGACTTGATGTTCCTGTAGAGGAAGTTTACGGAGTATCTACTTTCTACTCTCAGTTCTCACTTTCTCCCAAGGGCAAATACAACATTTCAATCTGTCTCGGTACAGCTTGCTACGTTAAGGGCGCAGGCGACCTTATGAACAAGTTCAGCGAACTTTTAGGTATCGAGGCTGAGGAGTGCACACCCGATGGTAAGTTCTCACTTACAGCATGCCGCTGTATCGGTGCTTGCGGTCTTGCACCTGTTCTTACTGTTAATGATGATGTTTACGGTCGTCTTGTAGTAGACGATGTTCAGGGCATCTTGGACAAGTACGCAGACTAAAACTTAAATCAAAAGGTAATCTGTATGAAAATCAGTACTATTAAAGAGCTGCTGGAGGCAGACGTTGTATGCGGCGAGGAGCACTTAGGCAACCACGTGTACTCGGCTTGCGGCAGTGATATGATGAGCGATGTCTTGGCCTTTGTAAAAGACCAGGCGGTACTTCTTACAGGACTTGTCAATTCTCAGGTTATAAGAACTGCCGAAATGATGGACATGGTATGCATTGTTTTGGTTCGTTCCAAGCTGCCAACGCCTGAGATGATTGAGCTTGCAAAGGAAAGCGGCATTGTGCTTTTAAGCTCTAAAAAGCGTATGTACGACGCCTGCGGTATCCTTTACACCTCAGGACTTGTAGGTAACAAGCTTAAATCATGAGTGATTTACTGACATTCCACTTTGATGTTGACGGGGACGACTTTACCTCGGCGGGACAGGCTTCCGTCCAGATAAAAAAGAACTTAAGGCAGCTTGGCATAGCCCCCGACACAATCAGACGGGTTTCCATTGCCATGTACGAAGGCGAAATAAACATGGTTATTCACGCAGGCGGCGGCGAAGCCGACGTAAGCGTTTCAGAGGACGAGGTTATTATTGTCCTCACCGACCATGGTCCCGGCATTCCTAATATTGAGCAGGCTATGCAGGAGGGCTTCTCGACAGCTCCCGATGCTATCCGTTCGTTAGGCTTCGGTGCAGGTATGGGACTTCCCAATATGAAAAGATATACCGACTATATGAACATAGAGTCAGAAGTCGGCAAAGGCACAACTATTACCATGAAGGTAAATATCTGATTTCAGGTACAAAGAGGTGCGTTTATGAACAATTATGAGCATTCAGTTTTCTTGGATGTAAGTAAATGCATCGGTTGTACCACCTGTCTCAGACATTGCCCTACAGAGGCCATCCGCATTAAGGACGGTCACGCTGTTATTAACGAAATGCGTTGTATCGACTGCGGCGAGTGCATAAGGGTCTGCCCTAAAAAGGCAAAAAAAGCTAAACTTGGAAAGCTTAGCGAGATGGAGCGATTCAAATACAAAATCGCACTGCCTGCACCTACTCTTTACGGCCAGTTTGAGAACATGGACGATGTTGACTTCATTTTAAACGGACTTTTAAATATCGGCTTTGACGATGTTTTCGAGGTTTCCACTGCGGCTGAAATCGTTTCTGCCTACACAAGGATTTACCTTAAAAACAAAAATCTTCAGAAGCCTGTCATAAGCTCTGCTTGTCCCGTAGTTGTAAGGCTTATCTGCCTTCGCTACCCTTCACTTGCAGACAACATTATGCCGTTACTTCCGCCAATGGAAATTGCAGCTTCTCTTGCAAGAGAAAAAGCCAAGAAGGAGCATCCCGAATTAAAGGATGACGAAATAGGCGTTTGCTTTATTTCGCCTTGCCCTGCAAAGGCAAGCTACGTTAAAAACGGCTTTGGCAGTTACAAAAGTCAGGTTGACGTCGTGGTATCAATCAGCGATATTTACTTCCAGCTCATTAACGCAATGAGCAGAAATGATGAAATCAAAACAATTCTGCATTCAGGTATGATTGGCATAGGTTGGGCATCCTCGGGCGGTGAGGCAACGGCTCTTTTTAACGAGGCGTACCTTGCAGCTGACAGAATTGAAAATGTAAACCGTGTGCTTGACCAGATTGAAAACGGCAACATCCCCGAGCTTGAATTTATCGAGCTTAACGCCTGCACAGGCGGTTGCGTGGGCGGTGTGCTTACAATGCAGAATCCTTTTATTTCAAAAGCAAAGCTCCAGACCTTAAGAAGATACCTGCCTGTTTCTCAGAACTTCCTTACCAAAGAAGAAGAGAAAAAAGTTCCCGAAAGCTTTTTATTTGACGAGATACCAAGCTACTATCCCATCTCAAGGCTTTCGGAAAGCAGAAGCGAATCTATGCGGATGCTTTCAGAAATTCAAAAACTGAGAGAAACTTTACCCGGTATCGACTGCGGCTCTTGCGGTGCTCCTACCTGTAGGGCATTTGCAGAGGATGTGATACGAGGTAATGCCGATATTAACGGCTGTATAATCTCGCACCGAGACGAGCTTTTAAATTTCCTTAAATTAAAGGATGAGAGTAATGACTGTAAATGACCTTTTAAAGGTACAGGACTTTTCAGCCGTAGTTATGGCAGAACCGGACAGAGAAATTGAAGGAGTATATATAGGAGATTTGCTTAGCTGGGTTATGGGCAGAGCAAAAAGCGGCGACGCGTGGATAACCATTATGTCCAACGTAAACACCATTGCTGTTGCCACCCTTGCCGACACAGCCTGCATTGTTCTTGCCGAAGGCGTTACCCTTGACGAAGAAGTCAAAAGCACCGCCGAGGCAAAGGGCATTAACGTAATCTCAACTTCTCTTCCTGCATATGCTGCCGCACTTAAGCTCTCACAAATACTTAACACATGAACAAGTATTATTACGACTTGCACGTTCACTCCTGTCTCTCGCCTTGCGGTGACGACGAATCCACACCAAACAGCATTGCAGGTATGGCAACCCTGTGCGGACTTAACGTTGTGGCTTTAACTGACCACAACACCACCCGCAACTGTCCCGGTTTTTTTGAGGCAGCCAAACGCCACGGCATCATTCCCATTGCAGGAATGGAGCTTACAACGGCAGAGGATATACACGTTATCTTCCTCTTTGAGGATTTAGAAACCGCACTTAAATTTGACGAAGACCTGCAGGACAAAAGAATTCTTATTGATAACCGCGTTGATGTTTACGGCGAACAAATGATTATGAACGGCAATGACGAAGTAGTCGGCGTTGAAAAGCACCTGCTTTCAAACGCAACTATAATTTCCGTTGATGATTGCCCGAAGCTGGCAGAAAAGTATAACGCAATCTGCTATCCCGCCCACATTGACAGACAGGCAAACGGTATTATCGCAACCCTGGGTACATTTCCCGACATTAAAGGCTTTAAATGCTTCGAGTTAAATGACGGAGAAAAGGAAGCAGAGCTTCGTAAAGCTTACGATTTGGGCGAGCGAAAATGCGTTGTGTGCAGTGATGCACATTATCTGTGGAATATGAGAGACGAAAACAGTTTTTTTCTTATTGATGACGAGCCCTACAGCTCTGATTTGGTAAGGCAGAAAATCTTTGAACTGCTGAGGTAAGTATGAAAGAGCTTTCACTTAATATTCTGGATATTTCGAAAAATTCAGTAAAAGCAGGTGCTACACTTACTGAGATTCTGCTTACAGAAACAGAAGATGTGCTTACTCTTAAAATTATCGACAACGGTTGCGGAATGAAAAAAGAAATGGTAGATTCGGTTACCGACCCTTTTACAACCACCCGCACCACCCGACCTGTAGGAATGGGAATTCCTCTTTTAAAGCTTGCGGCGGAGATGACCGACGGCAGCTTTAAAATAGAGTCAAGACACGAAGACGAATATCCCGAAAATCACGGCACAGAGGTCACAGCAATATTCAATAAAAACCACATCGACTTTACTCCCATAGGGGATGTTCCTGCGTCGATTACGACGCTTATACAAGGAAGCCCCGACACGGATTTTCTTTTCAGACACACCTTGCCAAATGGCGAAGTAAGTGTTGACACAAGAGAACTAAAAGCGGAGTTAGGCGATGTACCTTTAGATACCTTTGAGGTTATCCTCTGGATAGAGGAGTACCTTAAAGAGCAATATGAGGCGTTAAAATAATTTATATAAACTAAATATCAGAAAGGAAAAAATGATATGAAATCATTAGCAGAACTCCAGGCAATTAAGGAGAAAATGCAGCAGAAGGTTGCCCTCAGAGACGGCAGCAACGAGATGAGAGTAGTAGTAGGTATGGCTACCTGCGGTATCGCAGCAGGTGCTCGCCCTGTACTCAACACATTTGTTGAAGAAGTTGCAAACGAAGGTCTTTCAAACAAGGTTACAGTTTCCCAGACAGGTTGCATCGGTATCTGTCAGTTCGAGCCTGTTGTAGAGGTTATGGAAGCAGGCAAAGATAAGGTTACTTATGTTCAGATGACTCCCGAAAAAGCAAAGAGAGTTGTTGAAGAGCATTTAAAGGGTGGCAAGGTTGTAGCAGAGTTTACACTTGCTAACAAAGCATAATTCGGAGGTATCACATTATGATTCGTGCACATGTTCTTATTTGTGGCGGTACAGGTTGTACTTCCTCAGGCAGCCAGAAAATCAACGAGCAGTTTGTTGCTTCTCTTGAGAAATACGGCCTCACTGAAGAAGTAAAGCTTGTACAGACAGGTTGCTTCGGCCTTTGTGCTCTCGGCCCTGTTGTTATCGTACATCCCGACGGCACATTCTACAGCATGGTTAAGCCCGAAGATGTTGAAGAAATCGTTTCTGAGCATCTCTTAAAGGGTCGTGTTGTTGAGCGTCTCGTTTACAGCGACACAGGCGAAGAAGCTACAGAGGTTGACGTTGCAAATCTTTCTCTTAACGACACAGCTTTCTACAAAACTCAGAACCGCGTAGTTCTTCGTAACTGCGGTGTTATCGACCCCGAGGACATTAACGAGTACATCGCTATGGACGGTTATGCCGCTTTAGGTAAGGTACTTACAGAAATGACACCTCAGCAGGTTATCGACGTTATCTCCGACTCAGGTCTTCGTGGCCGTGGCGGCGGCGGCTTCCCCACAGGCAGAAAGTGGGCTCTTACTGCTCCTAACCAGGCTGACCAGAAGTATGTAGTATGTAATGCTGACGAAGGTGACCCCGGTGCATTTATGGACCGTTCCATCCTCGAAGGCGACCCCCATGCTCTTATTGAAGCTATGGCAATTGCCGGTTACGCAATCGGCGCTACTCAGGGTTACGTTTATGTTCGTGCTGAGTACCCCATCGCTGTTAACCGTTTAAGAATTGCTATTAACCAGGCTAAGGAGATGGGCCTTTTAGGTAAGGACATCTTCGGCTCAGGCTTCGACTTTGACCTTGACATCCGTCTTGGCGCAGGTGCTTTCGTATGTGGTGAGGAAACAGCTCTTATGACATCTATCGAAGGTAACCGCGGTGAGCCTCGTCCCCGTCCTCCCTATCCTGCAGTTAAGGGTCTTTACGGCAAGCCCACAGTTGAAAACAACGTTGAAACTTTCGCTAACGTTCCCCAGATTATCCTTAAGGGTGCTGACTGGTTCAAGTCTATGGGTACAGAACGCTCCAAGGGTACTAAGGTATTCGCTCTCGGCGGTAAGATTCACAACACAGGTCTTGTTGAAATTCCCATGGGTACAACTCTTCGCGAGATTATCTATGACATCGGCGGCGGTATCCCC
>JAFUPE010000086.1 GCA_017481395.1 Ruminococcus sp.
GGTGTAGCTGTGTATTTCGGCTTTTATCAGCTTAATTTTATATCGGGTATTTCCGGTTGGATTATGTTTATATTGGCTCGTTTCGGTTACGGGGTGTTTACCAAAACCGCTAAGAAAATCACTGTCGCAAGTATGATTACCGCTATAGTTATTACAGTAGTAATGATATTTGTTGCCCAGTATATTTCTGTTGCATTTATTATTTTTTCAGAGTTTAAGGACTTAGGTATTACTTTTATGGACGCTTTGGTGGCAACACCTGATTTTCTTGCTGAACCCGACATTATGAGGCCTTTTCTTAGTGACCTGGGCTTTGCCTATTTGTTCAGCTTGTTGGGTATAGCAGGAAACGTTTTTAACTTCTTTAAGCAGAAAAAGGCAGAGAAAGCCGCAATTAATAATCCTCAGACCATAGAAAATGATATAGAACAATAAAAAATAGGAGCTGACTTTTACGGTCAGCTCCTTATTCGTTTAATATTATAAATTTATTATATTCCGCTGTTGGTGGTAGGTTTTCTATAAAGGTAACCTATCCGCAGTCGAATCGCCCTTAAGGTGCTACCTTGTGGCTAACGGTTTATTTAAGGCTATTGTAGATTTCTTCATAAATTCGTTTGCTGTTATTAAAGTCGTCAAATTCGAAGAAATCGTTTGCTCTGTCAATATACTCAGGCTCGGTTTTGCAGGAGTTTTCCATATACTTGCAAATCTCATTAACTACATCTTCGTGGTTTGTGATAATGGGTCCAAAGCCTTGGGTAGGATAATCTATGCCGCCGGACTCGTAGTGAGGAGGCAAGGTGTCGGGGTGGTAGTAAACAATAGGCTTTCTCATATATGCAAAGTCAAACTGAACACCTGAATAGTCGGTAACCATAAGGCTTGCTTCGGTTAAGATCTTTTCATAGCTCATATCGCCTGCGGCAGGCACAATCTCAACAAAGCCGTTTTGCGTAAAGTCTTCAAGCTGAGGACTCATAGCCGGGTGCAGAAGATAGGTAATGCCGTAGCCGTTTTTCTTTGCACATTCAATAAGCTTTTTGTCATTAATAAGTGTGTTGTAAAGTCTGAAATACTCGGTGTACTTAAAGTGCTCGTTGTAGGGCTTAACCTTGTATGCAATGCCCAGAGTAACGATATTACGTCTCCAGGTAGGAGTAATAAGAATAAACTTCTTGTCGTTGTTCTTAAGTCCGTCATAACGTGCCAAGCCATTAAGCTTAAGCATGCTTTCCTCGTAGCCGTAAATGGGGTGCATGAGGTTTTTCTTTTCGTACTTCGAGGCTAAACAGTAAAGGGTTGTGTTGTCGTAAAGTCGGTTTTGATACTGACCTAACTGCTGAACGGTCAAGCCATGCTGAATGCAGATAATCTTTGCCTTGAAAAGGTCAAGCACATTGGGCACAAGGTACTTGGGAATACCGCAGTACTGCATAACAGATGCGTGTGTAGCCGCAACAGCCTCAGCGTTAAGTGCAAAGAGCTTGCATTTTAAGGAGTTGTGAATAAGCACGTGTTTTTTATCGTACTCTAAAAGTCGCTTGCAGTCGGGGGAGTCTTTGTCGATTATATAGTAAACCTGTACGTCGTCCTTAACTGTGTTTGCGTATTTGAAGAAATATTCGCCGTTATCTCCGCCTTTGTAAAGCTTATCAAAGGTAAGCCAAATTCGCTTGCCTCTGAAGTAGGGGCGGGTAAGCCAGTAAAGGCTTCTTAAAATTACACGTCTTACCGCATTCGAGAAAGGCTTTGTGTTAATAAGCTGAGAAGCCATCAGAGCAATTTCTCGGAAGAATCTTTTGATTCCCTTACATTTAAATACTCTTAAGTATACTCCGTTTTTGCATTCCAGTGCCTTATCTTTGTTAAACTTCCAGTAAGCCTTGCCAAAACGCAGGCGGATTCTTGAAAAAGCCTTGGCAAACTGCAACGACAGAGCTTCTTCTTTGCCGTCAATAACGTAGGTGAAGCTGATTTTTTCTAAAGATTCTGTTACGGGAATAAAGAAATGAACGTTATACTTTTTAGAGTAGCTCATACCGAAGCATTTAAGCAAAGGATAAATAGCGTACTCGGTAAGCTTTACCTTTTTGCCGTCAAAGTTTGCGTAAAGCTCTATGTCCTCGGTAGCAATAAAGTCCTTGCCGGTAAACTCGGCATCCAACTCTAATTTGCCGTCGGCATAGTTTATGTTGTTGATTATCAGTGCAACACTGTTAAGCGTAGAGATATGTGCACTTTCCTTGCCCTCGACTGCAAACTGGATGTTTCCTTCCTCGTCCAGCTCAAGATGGTGATTTTCTTTTGCACGCTCTGTTTTATCCTTAAGAATCTTCATCCAAAGCGAACGATTGATGTACTTGCATCTGATTGCCGAGGCTGTATAAATAGTGTTATCTATATATTTTAAAGCGTCGCATACAGCATCATAAAATTCGTAAACTTCCTCTTCGCTTAAAACACCTTTGTTGTTTTCGTAATAATTGTTGGCAAATTTTGCGAAAATCAGTTTACAGAAAGCATACTGTACAAAAGAGGGAACAGAACCTTTTTCGTCAATAAGCTTTTCCATAAAGGGAATCATAAATTTCCTTATGCTGTCGGTATAATACACCTTATCGTACTGACCGTCAAAAAGCACGCTGTCATTTTCCAGAGCACGGGTGCTTTCGCACCACGCTTTGTTTGAATAGCTGATATTGACATTTTTAATAAGAGCTTCAAGAATAAATTTCTTTAAAGCCTCTTCGCCTATGGAAAGGTCAAACTCAAGGTCTTTAACATCGGTTGCCTTAAAGAAATAGCCGTAAATAGCCAAGGCGGCATTGTAAGGAAATTCGTTAAGGTCGCAAAAATCCGAAAGACCGTCAAGCTTTGAATAGCCTATGAATTTACCGTTTTTGTTGCATGTTTTAACTGAAATTTCAACAGTAGAGCAAGGATAGCTTTCTGTTGCCTGAGCGATAAAGCTTATTGCGTTATCTGTGAGGGTTACGGCAGATTCGGTAAAGCATACGTAGCCGTCAGAAAGTAAGCTTAAGCCTTTGCTGTAAACCTCGCTTCTGGCAGGAAGATTATCACATTCAAGCAAGGATACAGCATCGGGATTTTCCGATACAGCCTTATTTACTGCTTGTGCTGACTCTTCACTGCCGATACAGTCAGCCATAAGTATTCTTACACTGCTAAAGGCTGCTTTGGCATTTAAGTAAGAGCTCACGGATTCTTCTAAATTTTCTTCGTTTGTTACCGCCATAACAACGGTAAGGTTTAAGTTATTCATATTAACCTCCGAAAACCTTTGGGGGATTCCCCTTATTGACAAACTTTTGCTTTCTATGGTAAATTATATTAACCGCAATGCTTGCGGATATTAAACTTAGGAGGGAACAGGATGACAAGAAAAGGTATAAAAAGACTTTCTGTCGGATATATTCTTATTTTCACCCAAATTTTGTTGTTTTTTCACTATCAGGGTGCTAAAAATCCTTTTTCATTGATTTTTAAGTCCCTTAATGCCGAAAGTAACCCTGTATTATGGTACATTGGCTTATTATTTATCGGTGTAATCGGATTGGCAGTTGCAGTCTGGGGCGGTGTTGATTTTAAGAAAACTGCACCAAAGGCAACAGCTCCTGCGGATTTAACCAAAGCGGGGGATATGTATCGCGATTTTAAGGGCAGAGAGTATTTTTACGACAATGCAAAGTTTATTCTCATTTTCCTTGTAGTTCTTGCTCATGCCATTTCTCCGTTTAAGGATATGGCAGGCTTCTGGCTTAAGGGTGAGTATATGCTTTTGTGGCGAGCTATCAACACAATGCACATGCCTTGTCTTATTTTTATTTCAGGCTTCTTTGCTAAAAAATATATAAGACCAGACGGCAGTATAAATGTGCAAAGACCCTTTACTTACATTGTTTACTATTTAGCCGCACAGTTTACCGTCGGAGCCTTTGAGGTATTTGTTTTAGGCGACTCAATCGCCAAGAGCGTACTGGCACCAAGGTCTTCGCTGTGGTTTTTGGTATGCCTTATCTGGTGGTACCTTTTGCTTCCTGTTATTGACAAGATTGACCCCAAAATTATGCTGACAGTAGCGGTTGTTTTTGGCCTTCTTATCGGTTACGACGAGAGAGTAAGCAACCTTATGGCAATGTCCAGAATGATTGTTCACTTCCCGTTCTTCCTTACAGGCTACTATCTTTCATCAGGTCAGATGCAGAAGCTTTTCACAAAAAAGTCAAAGCTTCTTTCAATTCCTGCTTTTTTGGTGGCAATGCTTACCCTTGTGGGAACCTTGTATCTTACAGGCTCGGGCAAAGTACTTAACTTTAGCATCAACGGTTTTATTACCTGTGATCGTTCCTACTTTGCTATCTTTAAAAACACCTCGATAAATCCTGTTTTCTGGTTCTTGCCCAGAGTGTGGTTTTATCTTTGCGCCCCACTTCTGTGTTTTGCTTTCCTTGTATGGGTTCCCAGAAAGAAGAACGTATTCACCGCTTTCGGTGCACGTACGCTTTCGGTTTATATTCTTCACCGTTATCTGTACCTTGCATATCTTGAATTTAAATGGTACAGCTTCGACTGGCTTCCCTTCGAAGTATCCCAGACTGCCGCAGGCTTTATAATGATTGGTGTATCTGTAGTGCTTACAATTGTACTTTCGCTTTATCCTTTCTATTTACCCTTCGAGCTTTTGGGAAGAGTCAAGATAAAACCCTTGCTCAAAAAGCAAAAAGAGTTAGGCTAAACCGATTTGCACCAAACTTTATTATACAATATTACGTAAATTAAATCAATATACGACATATATACATTTATTATGCCTAAAAGTGATTTTTGTGTAAAATATTGTTGTAATTTTAATTGAATATGATATAATTATTTGAAGCGGTTAGTCTAAATAATAAAGGCAGCCGCTTCAACTGCGTTTGGTTATAATGGGAGGATACGTATGAAGTTTTTTTCTAAGCTTAAAACCTTTTTATTTGCAGATGACAGAAAGCTTAAAAGCAGAGCAGTGATTTCCTTTGGTGCGGTGCTTACTTTTGTTATGACTTATTTTCTTGCACCTATTATTGAAATTTTCGTTGCAAATACAATGTTCTTTGATTATACCATCTCTCAGGTAATGCTGCCTGTAGGTGTTTCGGCACTTGTTGTATTTGCGGTGCTTTTCGGGCTGTCATTTATTATGAAGGGCAGACTCCTTAATTGGTATCTGTCTTTGCTTGTAGGGCTTTCTTTAGGTGCTTATGTTCAGTCGATATTTATGAACTCAAGCGTAGGCGTACTTGACGGTACCGAGGTTTTGTGGAAGGACCTTGCTGTTGAGGCTGTTATAGGCCTTGCGATTTGGGGCTTTATCCTCTTTTTACTATTCGCTTTACAGCAGTTTAGTAAAAAAATCTGGACCTATGCCACAGGCTTTCTATGTGTACTCTTATGTGTAATGCAGCTTGCAAGCTCAGTTGGTGTTTTCTTTATAAGCGATATCGACGAGAAGAGCAATATTCAGGCAACCCGCGTAGGCGAGTTTGACCTTTCCGATAAGCACAACGTAATCGTGCTTGCCATTGATTCTTTCGACGTTACCTTTGCCGAAGAGGTTATGGAGAATAACCCCGAGTATTTCGACGAGTTTGACGGTTTTACATGGTATAAGAACACTACTCCTCACTACTCTCGTACCTTCCCCTCTGTGGCATATCTTTTCACGGGTGAAAACTCTTTCTATACCTCTGAGTATGACGATGCAATGTCTACTGCTTGGAGCAATAACGGCTTTTTTGAGGATATGAAGGATGCAGGCTATGCTATTCGCATTTATGCTCACCAGAAGTATGTAAACCCAGATGGTGAGTATTTAATGGAATACTTAGACAATTACAAGGTTATTGAGCCCGAAATTGACTACCTTAAGCTTGAAAAAGAAATGCTGATGCTTTCACTTTACCGCACAGCACCGGTTGCGCTTAAGCCTTTCTTCGAAACCGACACAACTCAGGCAAACAGTGCATACTCACTTACCAATAACGAGCGTATTTCTCTTACCGACTATGCTTTTTACGACAGGTTAACCAGCGAAAAGCTTAATAAGGATAACAACTCAGGTGAAAAGGGCACTTTCTCATATTATCTCTTCCGAGGTTGCCACGCACCTTATCTTTTTGACGAAAACTGCGAGAAAACCGACGAAAAGGTAACTGTTAAAGAAGCAACTCGCGGTGCTCTTACAAATGTTTCCGAGTATTTAAAACAGCTCAAAGAACTTGGCATTTACGATTCTTCTACAATTATCGTAACCTCTGACCATGGCAAGTCGGGTACAATTACCGAGCTTGATGCCCCCCGAGTTGTTTCTATGTTCTACAAGCCTGCAGGCTCAACCGGCGAAATGAAAGAGAGCAACAGTCCTCAGCAGCTTGTAAACGTGCGACCTACAGTTTTAAAGGAAATGGGACTTGACTACGCCGATTACGGCACACCCTTTGACGAGGTTGCCGAGGATGCCGATGTTACAAGATATATGTATATGAGTGGTGCCTCCGAGGATGGCTCTGTCCGCGAAGAAAACCTTGTAACCTACGAAATCAAAGGCGACGCCAACAATTTTGAAAACTGGAAAATTATAGACAAATTCCCCATAGAATACCCCTTCTTGCAGGGATAAAATTAAGCTTACAGACTGCCTTCCTTTTATGAAAGGCAGTTTTTTTATATAAATCCGACATATTTTAACTTAATTTAAGTTGTAGGTTGTAATATACTTTTTGTATCTTATAATCGAATGAAGGTTACGTATGTCTCGGATTTTTTACTTAGTAAAACGTGTTTTTTCTATGAATCACAGGCAAATGCTTGCGAAAATTAAAGAAGTAAAACAGCGAAGCGGCAAAAGCTACCTATATATTATTTTTGATATGATTAACTGTGGCATAAAATATCAGGCAGGATATATGGATTATGCCCTTTTTGAAATGTATAATTTAAATGCGGCTCAACGTAAAACAGTGGTTACAAGAGGCATTAACAACGGCTTTATAAAACGTTTTAATAATCCCGAGTATATTGAGGTTTTTGAGGACAAGCGTAAGTTTAATTCTGCTTTTTCGCAGTTTTTACATAGAGAATGGATAGATGCAGAAACCGCAACTGACAGCGAGCTTGAGTTATTCGTAAATAAAAATACTCAGTTTATGGCTAAGCCTGCCAAGGGTATGTGCGGAAAGGGGATTGAAAAGCTAAGCTTCAATGATTTTGAATCTTTGTATGAGCTTAAGGCTTATCTGAGGCTTAAGGAGCTTTTTGTTTTGGAAGAGGTGATTGTTCAGCACGCTGTTATGAGCAAGCTTCACCCCGAATGTGTCAACACCTGTCGGGTTATTACTCTGTTTAAAGACGGCAAGGCAAACGTGGTAGCCGCATATCTCAGAATCGGCAACGGTAAGCACGTGGACAATTTCAACTCGGGCGGCATGGTTGTACCCGTTGATGAAGAAAGCGGCGAAATTGTTTATCCTGCCATTAACAAGAATAGCGAGCTTTTTGATGTGCATCCTCTTACGGGAACACCTATTAAAGGCTTTAAGGTGCCCGACTGGAGTTTGGTTACGGATTTAGCAAAGAAGGCTTCTTTAGTTGTACCTCAGGTGGGACTTGTTGGCTGGGATATTGCCCTTACCGAAAAATGTCCTGTAATAATTGAGGGCAATGATTTCCCCGGGCACGATATTTACGGACTTCCGCCTCACCGTAAAGACGGCATAGGTGTACTTCCGAAATTTGAGAAAATCATACAAAGCTAAGTTTAAGCACCGTTTAGTCGGTGCTTTTTCTTTTGGTTAAAGTTAATCGTTTATTCATAATTTGATTTAAAAAGTTTTGTATAATATAATATTATGTTATAAAATGTCGTATTATGTCTTGAAAAGGAAGATGTTTATGCCAAGCAGAAAACCGCCTGTTGATTTTACAAAACAGATGAAAAAGGAATATACAATAATCGCTCCCGATATTTTTCCTACACATATGGAAATTTTGCAGGAGCTTTTCAAGATGCAGGGCTATAATCTTTTTGTGGCTCATTATGAGGGCAAAGAGGTTATCGACACAGGTCTTAAATATATGCACAACGATATGTGTTATCCTGCCATATGCTCAACAGGTCAGCAGATATATGCTTTGCAGTGTGGAGATTTCGACCCGAATAAATGTGCTCTTATCCAATTTCAGACGGGCGGAGGTTGTCGAGCTTCCAATTACATCTGGCTTCTTCGTAAGGCACTTAAAAACATGGGCTGGGGACATATTCCCGTAATATCCTTAAGCCTTACAGGTATCGAAAAATATTCGGGCTTTAAGTTTACGCTTCCCTTGATGCTTAAGGCGATTATGGCAATTATTTACGGCGATATGCTGATGCTTCTTAAAAATCAGACAACGCCCTACGAGGTAAATAAGGGTGATACCCGAAAGGTGCTTGACAAATGGGTGGCTGAAATCGTTTCTCAGTTTAAGCAGAACAAAGGTCTTGCACCTAAAAAGTTCAGAGAAAACCTAATGGGTATTGCCAAGGATTTTGCCGACATAAAGATTAACAAAACACCTAAAATCAAGGTGGGTATTGTCGGCGAGATTTACGTTAAGTTTTCTTCTTTCGGCAACAATGGACTTGAAAAATTCTTAGAGTCTCAGGGTGTAGAGTATATGGTGCCCGGAGTTTTGGGTTTTTTTCAGTATTGTTTTTCAAATATCGAAACCGACTATAAATATTACGGCGGCAACTGGTTTGTTAAACAAGGCGGCAAAATTGCAGAGTATGCCGCTGCTAAAATCGAAGGCATTATGCTTGACGTGCTTAAGGAGTTCCCTCAGTTTACGGCACCTGCTCCTTTTTCTCATATCAAGGAGCTTGGCGAAAAGGTGATTGACCGAGGCGTTAAGATGGGCGAGGGTTGGCTTTTACCTGCCGAAACTGCCGAGCTTATAGAAAAAGGTTACTCAAACGTTATATGTACTCAGCCCTTTGGCTGTCTGCCCAACCACATTGTGGGCAAGGGGGTAATCCGCAGTATGCGTGAAATTTACCCAAACGCAAATATTTTCCCCATAGATTTTGACGCAGGTGCATCTAAGGTTAATCAGGAAAACCGCATTAAGCTGATGCTTTCTGTTGCACAGGAGGAGATGGAAAAAGATGAAGCGAATAGGTCTTGACGTCGGCTCTACCACAGTAAAATGCGTAGTGCTTGATGAAAACGGAAAAATTGTTTTTTCCACATATAAACGTCACTTTTCTAAAATTTCCGAAATGACAGCTCAGCTTCTCAGAGAAATTTACGAGAACACAGGCGACAGCGAAATGCTTATTGCTGTTTCAGGTTCTGCAGGTATGGGTATGGCAAACGATTTGCATATGCCCTTTGTGCAGGAGGTTTACGCCACACGCAACGCCGTCAAAAAGCTTTCGCCCGATACCGACGTTGTAATAGAATTAGGCGGCGAGGATGCTAAAATCCTCTTCCTGTCGGGCGGCCTTGAGGTGAGAATGAACGGTACCTGCGCAGGCGGTACAGGTGCTTTTATAGACCAGATGGCATCGCTTTTGAATATTACTCCCGAAGAGCTTAATGTTCTTGCAGAGAAAAAAGAAAAGGTTTATACCATAGCTTCACGCTGCGGTGTTTTTGCCAAAACCGACGTTCAGCCTCTTATTAATCAAGGTGCACGAAAAGAGGATATAAGTGCAAGTATTTTCTATGCTGTAGTTAACCAGACTGTAGGCGGACTTGCACAGGGCAGAGAAATAAGGGGCAATATTCTGTACCTTGGAGGTCCCTTGACCTTTATGTCAGAGCTTAGAAAAAGCTTCGACGATGTATTAAAGCTTAAGGGTTCACTGCCTGATAATTCTCTTTACTTTGTAGCTTTGGGTGCGGCTTATTCCTCAGCCGCCGAGGTAAAGAACATAACAGAGCTTTCAAAAACTATAGAAAGCTACAGTGCAAAGGGCGGCTACACAAGCTGTCGCAGACTTTTTGAAAATGAAAAAGAGTACAAAGATTTTGTAGAAAGACACAGAAAAGCCTCAGAGGGTATTAAAGAGTTAAATAAGCCGGAAAGTGAAATGTACCTTGGCATTGACGCAGGCTCTACCACCGTTAAGTGCGTGCTTTGCAGTGAATCCGGTGACATTTTCCGCCCGTATTACACCTCTAACAGCGGCAATCCTGTGCCAGTTATAAAAGAGTACCTGATTAATCTTTACAAGGATTATCCCGATATAAAAATCAAATCCTCTGCGGTTACAGGCTACGGTGAGGATATAATTAAAAGTGCTTTTCACGTGGACTACGGTATTGTAGAGACCATTGCCCATTACACAGCCGCCAAGAAGTTTAAGCCTGAGGTTGATTTTATTCTTGACATTGGCGGCCAGGACATTAAGTGTTTTAAAATCAGAAACGGAGCAATAGATAACATTTTCTTGAACGAAGCATGCTCCTCGGGTTGCGGCTCTTTTTTGCAGACTTTTGCCGCGGCTTTGGGCTTTGGTGTAGAGGAATTTGCAAAACTCGGACTTTTTGCCGACCGACCTGTAGACCTCGGCTCCAGATGTACTGTGTTTATGAACAGCTCGGTTAAGCAGGCTCAGAAGGATGGTGCAAGCGTTGAAAATATCTCTGCAGGACTTTCTACAAGCGTAGTAAAAAATGCACTTTATAAGGTTATCCGCTGTGCAAAAGCCGAGGATTTGGGCAAGAACATTGTTGTGCAGGGAGGCACCTTTTTAAGCGATGCAGTGCTCAGGGTTTTTGAGCAGGAAATCGGTTACGACGTAATCCGCCCTGCTTATTCAGCAATTATGGGTGCTTACGGTGCCGCACTTTACAGCCTTGCAAAATTCAAGAAAAAGGGCAGAAAAAGCACGCTTATATCCCTTGATAAGCTTCTTGATTTCAAGCACAGCGTAAAGGCTATTACCTGCCATGGTTGTGAAAACCGATGCCGACTTACTGTAAATACCTTTGGTGAGGGTGACAAGTATATTGCAGGCAATCGCTGTGACAAGCCGTTGCAGAATGCAAAGGGACTCATTGCTTATAATCTTTACGAGTATAAGAATCAGCTTCTTAACGCCTACAGAGAACTGCCCTTGGTTGAGGGCAGAACTACAGTAGGACTCCCTTTGGGACTGAATATGTACGAGCTTCTGCCGTTCTGGGCAAGTTTCTTTAATGAGCTTGGCTTTAACGTCAAGGTTTCGCCAAAATCTAACCGTAAGCTTTACCTAAAGGGTCAGCACACCATCCCCTCAGATACGGTATGTTATCCTGCAAAGCTGATGCACGGTCATATTGAGGCACTTATAGACGAAGGTGTTGATGCGGTTTTCTATCCGGATATGACTTATAATTTTGACGAAAAGATGGGGGATAACCACTTTAACTGTCCTGTAGTTGCGTACTATCCGCAGGTTATTAAGTCAAACGTAAAGGCAATTGAGAACACTAAGTTTATTTCTGACTTTATCGGACTTCACGACAAAAAGCAGTTCGAGGCTCACATTGCCCCGATTCTTGAGAAGCACTTTGGCAAATTTGAGAAAAAATCAATAAAAAATGCAAGCGACAAAGCCTATGAGGCTTACTATAAATTCCTTTCAGATGTAAGGAAAAAGGCGGCCGAGTTCCTTGATATAGCCGAAAAAGAAGACTTGCCCGTCATAGTGCTTTCGGGAAGACCTTATCACATCGACCCCGAAATCAGCCATGGCATAGATTCGCTTATTTGCAGTGAGGGTGCGGTGGTTATTACCGAGGACAGTGTCAGCGACAGATTTGAAAAGTTTAAGGTAACGGTTCGTAACCAGTGGACTTACCACGCCAGACTTTACGCTGCTTCTAAATTTGTGGCAGAGCATAATAGGGGACACAAGGTTAATCTTGTACAGCTTGTGTCATTCGGCTGCGGCGTAGATGCTGTAACTACCGACGAGGCTCGTTCTATTATTGAGGAAAGCGGAAAAATCTACACTCAGCTTAAAATTGACGAAATCTCAAATATGGGTGCCGTAAGAATCCGAATACGAAGCCTGCTTTCGGCGGCGGCTGACAGAAATGATTAAACAAAGCCGAAAAAACGAATAAAATATGTTAAAATTAATACCTCTTTTACGGTTGACAAGTTTCCAAAAAAGGGGTATTATTTGTGAGCGTCAAACGCAAATATTACAGAATTTTATAGAAATAAGGCGATTTTATGACAAGTGCAATACTTTGTCTGGGTCTTGCCATGTTGGCAGGACTTTTGATGACAAGAATCTGTAAGCCTTTAGGCTTGCCTGCTGTTACCGGTTACTTGGTAGCTGGTATTCTTTTAGGACCCTACTGCTTAGGTCAGCTTGGTATCGAGGGCTTAGGTTTTACAAGCCTTCACTACGTTGAAAGCTTAGCGGTTATCTGTGACGTTGCTTTAGGCTTTATTGCCTTTACAATCGGTAACGAATTCCGCATATCACAGGTTAAGGCTATCGGTAAGCAGGCGGCAATTGTGTCTACTGCGGCGGCGGTGCTGGCTACCATTTTAGTAGGCGGCGGACTTCTTGTATTCCATATATTTATGCCTGACGTAGTAAGTATTCCTACAGCTCTTATTATGGGTGCAATTGCGGCGGCTACTGCTCCTGCGGCAACACTTATGGTTATTAAGCAGTACAAGGCTAAAGGCCCTGTTACAACTATTCTTCTTCCTGTTGTAGCACTTGACGATGCAATCGGCCTTATTATCTTTGCTGTTTGTTTCGGTGCGGCTAAGGCTGTATTTACAGGTCACCTTAACGTGCTTTCTTTAGTGCTTGAGCCTATAATCGAAATTGTAGCTTCCCTTCTGGTTGGCGCTGCATTGGGTGCGGCTCTTTCATTTGTAGAGCGTTTCTTCCACTCCAGAAGCAAGCGTCTTTCCTTAACTGTTGCCTTTGTTCTTTTAGGTGTTGCAATTTCTACACTTAAGTTTAATATCGGCAGCGTTCACGTAGGCTTTTCATCACTTCTTTTAAGTATGATGATGGGTACTGTTTTCTGTAATCTTTGTGATTTTTCAGAAGAGCTTATGGACAGACTCGACCGCTGGACCGGCCCATTATTTGCACTTTTCTTCGTAATTTCAGGTGCAGAGTTAGAGCTTTCTATCTTTACTCAGTGGGCAGTTGTACTTGTGGGCGTTGCATACATTGTGCTTCGCTGTCTGGGTAAATATTTTGGCTCTTACTTCAGTGCAAAGCTTACCAAGTGCGAGCCTACAATTACCAAGTACCTCGGTATTACATTGTTCCCACAGGCAGGTGTTGCTTTAGGTATGGTGGCTGTAGTTACTGCTTCCGCAGAATTTCACGGTACACCCGAGGGCGAAATCATCAGAAATCTTACACTTTTCTCCGTAATGATTTACGAGCTTGTTGGCCCTATGATGACCAAGGTTGCCCTTACAAAAGCAGGCGAAATTATCCCCGAGCACAGAAAATCCTCCCGCGGAGTTATGCACAGATAATATAAATTTAGCCCTTGTAAGCGATTACAGGGGCTTTTTGTATGTCATTTTTAATAATGGTTGTTAAAAACTGACCTTGTCGGTAGGGCAAATTGGAGATTATTGGCAATTTATGCGCAAAGTCTAAATTTTACTTGACAAATATCGGTAAAGTGAGTTAAAATAGTCCTAATTTCTTTTTATTATTATAAGTATAAATGCAACGATGGAGAATAGCTTTTCCAAAGGTTTTACAGAGAGCCTGTGTATGCTGAAAGCAGGCAAACCAAAGATTAAGCTTCTCGCTCCTGAGCAGGTTTGCCGAAACTATTAAGTAGGCATTCACGGTTTGCTGCCGTTAAAGGCTAAGAGTGGTTGTCTTTTTATTAAAGACAGCAATCCGGGTGGTACCGCGGTGTTTATTATCGTCCCTGAAGCATACAAATGCTTCGGGGCGTTTTTTTTATTATTTTTTCATTAGCAAGGAGACAAGAGAAAATGAAACAGGTAAGAATTTCTGACGTAACTTTAAGGGAGGGCACAACCCACAAGGGTGCAACCTTAAGCTTCAAGGAAAAAATCGAGATTGCAAAGCTTCTTGACAAGCTTGGTGCCGACGTTATTGAAATGGCGGCTATTGAAAATACAGCCGCTGATACTCTCCTGCTAAAAACTCTATCTTCTCTCTTGAAAAAATCCCAGCTTGCTGTTGTTGCAGGCACAGATAAAGACCAGATTGAAAAGGCTTTTGCGGCAGTGAGTAACGCAAAAAGCAAAAGACTTATTGTTTCACTTCCAACATCAAATGTGAGAATGGAGTATATAAGCCACTCAAAGCCTGCAGCTATGCTTGATAGAATCAAAGAACTTGTGTCACACGCCTGCTCACTTTGCGATTTTGTAGAGTTTGAGGCTGAAGATGCCACAAGAAGCGAAAAGGATTTTCTGGCAAAGGCTGTTTCTGTAGCTTTAGAGGCAGGTGCCAAGGCTGTTACAATCTGCGACACAGCATCTGCGGCTCTTCCCGATGAGATTAAAGATATTATCAATGGCCTTTACGCGGCTGTACCTGCACTTAAAGAGGTTGACCTTGGCGTTGCAATTGCCGACGAGCTGGGTATGGCAAACGCTTGTGCACTTGCTGCTTTCAAGTGCGGTGCTTCTTATATAAAAACAGCAGTTTCTAACACAAAGCTTAACACTACCGAAGGCTTTGTTCACCTTATCCGCTTAAGAGGCGAGCAGATGGGTATCGGTGTAGGTCTTAACGTTACCGAGCTTTCCCGTACTGCAACCCAGATTAAAACAATTGCCAAGACCCGCCGCAGTGACACAACTCCCTTTGACAATAAAATCGGTGAGGGAGCAAGCTTTTCTGTAAGCAAAGACAGCGACATTTCCGAAATCAGCAAGGCTATTAAGGAGCTTGGCTACACACTTTCTGACGACGACACCGCCAAGGTTTACGAGGCGTTTCTTTTAACTGCCGCTAAAAAGCAGGTAGGTGCCAAGGAGCTTGAGGCTATTGTTGCCTCTGAGGCTTTACAGGTGCCACCCACATATAAGCTTGTCAGCTATGCGGTTAATTGCAGTAATGTTATCGCACCCACAGCCCACATTGTGGTCGAGAAAAAGGGCGAGGAGCTTTGCGGACTTTCTACAGGTGACGGTCCCATTGACGCCGCACTTTTAGCTTTAGAGCAGATTGTAGGCTGTCACTACGAGCTTGACGATTTCCAGATTCAGGCTGTAACCGAGGGCCGAGAGGCTATGGGTGAAGCACTTATTAAGCTTCGCTTTGATGGCGTGCTTTACTCGGGCCGCGGTATTTCAACCGACATTATGGGTGCCAGCATCAAAGCTTACCTTAACGCACTTAACAAAATCGTATACGAGGAGGACTAAAAATGAAATTATCTTTCTCTACAAACGGCTGGAACGGCTTCACTTGGGAAGATTTTTATACCATGGCTAAGGACTTGGGCTTCGAGGGTGTTGAAATTCACGACGTAGCCGAGCAGGCTTTTCAGGGTGTAAACGGCCCCTTAAGAAAAGAGAACATTTCCAAAACTGCCAGAAAAATGGCTAATTTGGGTCTTTGCGTTCCCTGTGTAAATGTGCTTTGCGATATTTCCAAAGCAGATAAAAAAGACGATAATGTCACAGAAATTATGGAGCATATCGAGCTTGCCAAAAAGCTAAACTGCCCCTACGTAAGGCTTCGTGCAGGTGCTGACGGTGGCAGTGACGCCGATGATATTTGTGCCGAGGTGCTTTCTGCGGTCAAGGATTTTTCCGAAGAGACAGAGGTTACAATTCTTGTTGAAACTGTGGGTATCTATGCGGATACAAAACGACTTGCTAACCTTTTAAACCGCTTTGCCTGTGACAATATTTCGGCACTGTGGGATTTTAACCATCCTTATCGTGCAGGTGAAAGCCCTGAGGCAACCATCACAAACTTAGGTGCTTATGTTAAGCATGTTCATATCAAGGATTCAGCCGCTGTTGACGGCGGTTTTGAGTACAGGCTTATGGGCGAGGGTGATATGCCGATTGACAGAATGATGCTTTCTCTTCGTTCTATAAATTACGAAGGCTTCATTTCCTTTGAATGGCGTAGCGAGTGGATAGAGGAAATCGGTGACGCAGGTATTGTGTTCCCTCATTTTGTAAACTACATGAGCCGTTTTGAAACAACAAAGACTACAGCAGATACTCTTTATGATAATAAAACCAAAACAGGTAAGTTTGTCTGGAAGAAGGAAACCCTTATTACGAAAACCTTCCCCGAGGTTTTAGATAAAATGGCAGACCTTTTTCCTGACCAGTATGCATTCAGATATACAACTCTTGATTATACCCGTACGTATGCCCAGTTTAGAGATGACGTTGACGAGTTTGCACGCACTCTTATTTCTTTGGGTGTCAAGGCAGGCGATAAGGTTGCTGTATGGGCGACCAATGTGCCCCAGTGGTTTGTAACCTTCTGGGCTACTACCAAAATCGGTGCTGTATTAGTTACCGTTAACACAGCTTATAAAATCCATGAGGCAGAATACCTTTTCCGTCAGTCCGACACTCATACCTTGGTTATGATTGAAAATAACCGCGATTCTGACTATGCAGGTATTATGCAGGAGCTTTGCCCCGAGCTTAAAGAAACCAAGCCCGGCGAGCCCTTGCATTCACGCAGACTGCCTTTCCTCAGAAACATTATTACAGTAGGCTTTTCTATGCCCGGCTGTCTTACATGGGAACAGTCCTTAGGCTTGGCTTCTAAGGTACCTGTTGAGGAAGTAAGAAGACGTGCTTCCTTAATTGACCCCAATGACGTATGTAATATGCAGTATACCTCGGGTACCACAGGCTTTCCCAAGGGTGTTATGCTTACTCACTACAACATTGTAAACAACGGTAAGTGTATCGGCGACAGAATGGATCTTTCCACCGCTGACAGAATGATGATTCAGGTGCCTATGTTCCATTGCTTTGGCATGGTACTTTCTATGACAGCTGCAATGACTCACGGTGCTACACTTTCTCCCATACCTTACTTCTCACCCAAGAATTCCTTGGCTTGTATCAATAACGAGCGAATTACGTGTTTCCATGGTGTTCCGACAATGTTTATTGCACTTTTAGAGCATGAGGACTTCGAGAAAACCGACTTTTCTTACGTTCGCACAGGTATTATGGCAGGTTCGCCCTGTCCTATTTCTGTAATGCAGGACGTTGTGAATAAAATGAATATGTCTGAAATTACAATTGTGTTTGGTCAGACTGAGTCTTCGCCCGGATGTACTATGAGCTCTACCGATGACCCCCTTGACGTACGAGTTGGTACCGTTGGCAGACCCTTGCCTCAGATTGAATGCCGAATTGTTGACCCTGAAACAGGCGAGGAGATGCCCGACGGTGAAACAGGCGAGTTTGTGGCACGCGGCTACAACATTATGAAGGGATACTACAAAATGCCTCAGGCAACAGCAGCGGCAATTGATGCGGACGGCTGGCTCCATACAGGCGACCTTGCCTGCAGAAATCCTGACGGCAACTTCCGTATAACAGGCAGACTTAAGGATATGATTATCCGCGGCGGTGAGAATATCTACCCCAAGGAAATCGAGGAGTTTATCTATACTCACCCTGCTGTCAGCGATGTACAGGTAATCGGCGTTCCTGATGAGCAGTACGGAGAAGAGATTATGGCTTGTGTTATTCGTAAGGAGGGCGAAAGCCTTACTGAGGCTGAACTTAAGAAGTATATTTTAGACCATATGGCTAAGCATAAGGTGCCTAAGTATATCGACTTTGTCGAAGGCTTCCCCATGAATGCCGCAGGCAAAATCCTTAAGTACAAAATGCGTGAGGATGCCGTTAAGAAATATAATCTTTCAAAGGCAGACAAGATTGAAACTGCATAAGTATTGAAACTTGTATAAATTTGTGTTATAATTACTTAATTACTTATTTATTAGCTGAAAAAGGAGAGGAAAACAATGCTGGATATTAAAATTACCAGAACTCAGACTCCTAAAGAGAAGCCTGATGAAACTAAACTTGGTTTTGGTAAAATCTTTACTGACCACATGTTTATTATGGATTATACAGAGGGCAAGGGTTGGCACGACCCCAGAATTGAGCCCTATCACAACTTAGAGCTTTCACCTGCATCTATGGTGTTTCACTATGGTCAGGAAATGTTCGAAGGCTTAAAGGCTTACCGCGGTGCAGATGGTAAAGCAAGACTTTTCCGTCCTGATATGAACGGTAAGCGTACCAACGACACCAATAAGCGTCTTTGCATTCCCGAGCTTCCTGTTGAGGATTTCGTTGAAGCTGTAAAGGCAGTTGTAAAGGTAGACGAAGACTGGATTCCTACAGCTCCTTCTACATCACTTTATATCCGTCCCTTTATTATTGCTACCGATGATTTTCTTGGTGTTGCTCCTTCAAAGACATATATGTTTATTATTATCCTTTCACCCTCAGGTGCTTACTACGAAAGCGGTCTTGCTCCTGTTGGTATCTGGATTGAGGACGATTATGTAAGAGCTGTAAAGGGCGGCATCGGCTTTGCCAAGACAGGCGGTAACTACGCTGCATCCTTAGCTGCTCAGGTTAAGGCTCATGACGGCGGCTACAGTCAGGTTCTCTGGCTTGACGGCGTTGAAAGAAAGTACATAGAAGAAGTTGGTGCTATGAACATCTTCTTCAAAATCGACGGCAAGGTTGTTACTCCTGCACTTTCCGGTTCAATCCTCCCCGGTATCACAAGAAACTCTGTTATTACACTTTGTAAGGACTGGGGCTTAGAGGTAGAGGAGAGAAAGATTTCTGTTGACGAGCTTATTGAAGCTCAGAAGACTGGTAAGCTTGAAGAGTGCTTCGGCTCAGGTACAGCCGCAGTAATCTCGCCTGTAGGCACACTTCGCTATAAGGATGACGTAATGCAGATTGGCGACGGTACAACAGGTACACTCAGTCAGAAGCT
This sequence comes from Ruminococcus sp., assembly GCA_017481395.1. The sequence goes on from JAFUPE010000086.1 coordinate 19,037, forward strand.
GTACGACACAGTTACAGGTATTCAGAACGGCACAGTCGAGGATAAGTTCGGCTGGGTTGTTAACGTATAATCAGACCTATGACTCTTAATAATCCCAAGAGAATAACCCTTTTTGCAGGTCACTACGGCTCTGGCAAAACAAATATTGCAGTGAATTTTGCTTTAAAGCTTAAAGAAATGGGTAAAGCTGTCGAGATCGCCGACCTCGATATCGTCAATCCCTACTACCGTACCAAAGACAGCGAAGAAAAGCTTAAAGAGGCAGGTATAAGGGTTATATCCTCAGAGTTTGCCAATTCAAACGTAGATTTTCCCGCAATGCCGGGTGAGGCTTATTCAATAATAGATAACAAAGACTCGTTTGCAGTTTGTGACGTAGGCGGCGACGACAGAGGCGCTTACGCTTTAGGGCGTTTTCGTGAAGGTATTATGGCAGATGATTACGAGATGTACCTTGTAATTAACTGTTACCGACCATTAACCCGCGACGTTGACTCTTTAATCGAAATCAAAGAGGAAATTGAAGCGGCGGCAGGCATTCCTTTTACCGCCATTGTCAACAACTCAAACTTAGGCAGAGAGACTTCAGCACAGGCTGTGATTGATTCTCTTGCTTATGCCGAGGAGGCTTCAAAAAGGTTAGGCTTACCGGTAAAGCTTACAACGGTTTTTGAGCCTATTTACGAAGAACTTAAAGATAAAATAGAAAATCTTATGCCTTTGGTTTTGCAGGAGCGAAACTTCTGGTAAAAGATTGAGTCACTCTAAGGAGGAAATAAAATGGCAAAGGTTACTTTTGACAAAGACAGATGTAAAGGTTGCTCTCTTTGCGTAGGCGTATGTCCCAAGGGCATTGTAGCTCTCAGTGATGAGCTTAACGCAAAAGGCTACCACCCTGCACAGGTTACCGAGCAGGAAAAATGCATCGGCTGTGCATTTTGTGCTACAATGTGTCCCGACTGTGTAATTACAGTTGAGAAGTAAGGAGGATAAGTTAAATGGCAGATAAAGTTTTAATGAAAGGTAACGAGGCTATGGCTGAGGCCGCCATTATGGCAGGCTGTCGTCACTACCTTGGTTATCCTATTACACCCCAGACAGAAATTGCTGCTTACATGAGCAAGCGTATGCCTAAAGTTGGCGGTACATTCTTACAGGCAGAAAGCGAAATTTCTGCAATTAATATGGTTATCGGCGTAGCTTCTGCAGGTAAAAGAGCTATGACTTCTTCCTCAAGCCCCGGTATCTCTCTTAAGGGCGAGGGCCTTTCTTACCTTGCAGGTTGCGACCTTCCCGCATTTGTTGTTAACGTTCAGCGTGGCGGCCCCGGCCTTGGCGGCATTCAGCCTTCTCAGGCAGACTACTTCCAGGCAACCCGCGGTACATCCCACGGTGACTATCATATGATTGTTCTTGCACCTAACTCTGTTCAGGAAATGGTTAACCTTACATTCCAGGGCTTTGATATGGCTGACAAGTACAGAATGACAGTTATGCTTCTTGCTGATGGTACAATGGGACAGATGATGGAGCCCGTAAGCCTTGATATCGGTGAGGTTAAGACCTACGACAAGCCTTGGGCAGTTACCGGTACTGCTTGCGAGCGTGAGCATAACATTGTAAACTCGCTCTTCTTAAAGCCTGAGCTTTTGGAGAAGAAGAATTTCGAGCGTTTCGAAAAGTACGCCTATATCGAAGAGAACGAGGCACTCTATGAAGAGTACCTTATGGATGATGCCGAGGTTTGTATCGTAGCTTACGGTATTTCAGCAAGAATTGCCAAGAACGCTATTGATGCAGCCCGTGCAAAGGGTATCAAGGTGGGTATGTTCAGACCCATCACACTCTGGCCTTTCCCCAAGAAAGAGATAAGAGCAATTGCTGACAGAGTAAATTCTTTCATCAGCGTTGAGCTTTCTATGGGCCAGCTTATTGAGGACGTTAAGCTTTACACAGAGTGCACAAAGCCTGTGTACCTTTGCAACCGCACAGGTGGTATGATTATGACACCTGAAGAGGTACTCCAGAAAATCGAAGAAGCAGTAGGAGGTAATAAATAATGGCAGTTGTATTTGAAAAGCCCAAGGCATTAACTGATGCTACACTTCATTATTGCCCCGGCTGTACTCATGGTATTATTCATCGTCTTGTTGCCGAGGTTTTAGATGAGCTTGGTATTCAAGGCAAAACAGTAGGTATCGCATCCGTTGGTTGCTCAGTTATGTCCTACGATTATTTTGACGTTGATATGGTTCAGGCGGCTCACGGTCGTGCTCCTGCAGTTGCAACAGGTGTTAAGCGTGCAAACCCCGAGAACATTGTCTTCACATATCAGGGCGATGGTGACCTTGCCGCTATCGGTACCGCTGAGACAGTTCACTCTGCCGCACGTGGCGAGAACATCACAATCATCTTTGTTAATAACGCTATCTACGGTATGACAGGCGGTCAGATGGCACCTACAACCTTGCCCGGTCAGGTTACTCAGACCTCTCCCTACGGCAGAGATACCAACCACGTTGGTTTCCCCTTAAAGGTTTGCGAGCTTCTTTCTAATGTTGACGGCGCTACATACCTTGAGCGTGTTGCTGTTAATAACGTTAAAAATATCAAAAATGCTAAAAAGGCTATCAAAAAGGCATTTACATATCAGACTGAGGGCAAGGGCTTTACCCTTATTGAGGTTCTTTCAACTTGTCCCACAAACTGGGGTCTTACACCCGTAAATGCTCTTAAGTGGTTAGAGGAAAATATGATTCCTTATTATCCCTTAGGTGTATACAAGGATAAATACGCAGAGGAGGCAGAAAAGTAATGACTACTAATATGCTTATTGCAGGCTTCGGCGGACAGGGTATCCTTTTTACAGGTAAGTTCCTGGCTTACGAAGGTCTTTTAGAGGGCAGAGAGGTAAGCTGGCTTCCTTCCTACGGCCCCGAAATGCGTGGCGGTACAGCTAACTGCTCCGTTATTCTTTCCGATACTCCCGTAGGTTCTCCCATTGTATCAAATCCCGATACACTTTTGGTTATGAATTTACCTTCTCTCGATAAGTATGAGGATGCAACCGTAGCAGGCGGCAAGATTTTTGTTGACTCTGCACTTATCGGCAGAAAGGTTCAGAGAACTGACGTTGAGGCTTATTATATTCCTGCAACAAAGCTTGCAAGTGATGAAGGACTTACAGGTCTTGCAAACATGATTCTCTTAGGCTTTGTTATCAAGCACACAAACGTTATTCCTTTCGAGAATATCGAAAGAGCTTTGAGTAAGGTTGTTCCTGCTTCCAAGCAGCATCTTATCGAATCTAACAGAAAAGCATTAGAGCTTGGCTACAACTACGAGGGCTAATCCTCATAAATTAAGCTTAAATTTATAGTATAAGGAGATAACCGCTATGACCGAACAATTAAAAGAAATCGGCACACGCCTTGAAGAGCTCAGAGATATCTGCGGAGTTTCTGCAGAAGAAATGGCTGAAAAGCTTGATATGAGCGTCGAAGAGTACCGTAACTATGAGGAAGGTCAGCTTGACTATTCATTCAGCTTCCTTTACAATGCTGCCAATGTCCTTGGTGTGGAAGTGGTGGATATTATGAGTGGCGACTCTCCCAAGCTTTCTACCTGCGTTGTTACCAAGAAGGACCAGGGTATTGTTGTGAAGCGTAATCAGTCCTACAACTATATGCACCTTGCATACACCTTCCGCAATAAAAACGCAGAGCCTATGATTGTTACAACAGAGCCTACCAACAAGGTTCCCGTTATGCATTCTCATGAGGGTCAGGAGTTTGACTACATACTTTCAGGCACAATGAAGCTTTACATCGAGGATATTTCCTACGAGCTTTCAAAGGGCGACAGTGTGTATTACGATTCAAGCAAGCCTCATTCATTTAAGGCAATAGGCGACAAGCCTCTTAAGTTCTTGGCAGTAGTGATTAAGTAAAGTACGGAGATTTTGTTATGGCAATTTACGAAGAATATTTAGGCAGGTCCCGCGACTCCTTTGAGTCTTATGAGGACTGCTGTAAAAACTACAAGCTTACATGGAAAGCTGACTTTAACTTCGCTTATGACGTTATTGACAAGCTTGCCGAGGAAAAGCCCGACAAGCTGGCACTTCTTTATGTAGCTGACGACGGGTCTGAAAAACGTTTTACCTTCCGCGATATGATGCTCTGGTCAAACAAGGCAGCTAACTGCCTTAAAAAGCTCGGTATCAAAAAGGGTGACAGGGTGCTTTTAGTTCTCAGAAGAAGTTATCTTTTCTGGATTACTCTTCTTGGTATGCACAAAATCGGTGCCGTTGTTGTGCAGGCTAACGATATGCTTAAAACAGGCGAGTACATTTATCGCTGTAACGTTGGCGGTATTTCCGCTGTTATCCTCACAGGTCACGGTAAATGTACCGAGATTTATGACGAGGGCGAGGGTGAGTATGAATACGTTCGCCTAAAGATGGTTACCGAGCACAAAAAAGCAGGCGAGCATTGGATAGACTTTGAAGAAGAGCTTGAAAAAGCAAGTGATAAGTGGACACGCCCCACAGGCAGAGCCGATACAAAGGCTGCTGACCCCATGATGATGTGCTTTAGCTCAGGTACAACAGGCTATCCCAAGATGATTGTTCACGACTTTTCTTATCCCTTAGGTCATATTGCTACAGGCGTTTTCTGGCACAGAGTTGTTGACGGCGGCCTTCACTTTACAATTTCCGACACAGGCTGGATGAAGTCCGTTTGGGGTAAGCTTTACGGTCAGTGGTTTGGCGAATCTGCAATTTTAGTTTATGATTTTGAGCGTTTTGTTCCTAAGAACATCTTAAGCGTTCTTGAAAAATATAAGGTTACTACCTTCTGTGTTCCTCCTACAATGTACCGCTTTATATTGCAGGAAGACGTAGCATCTTACGACCTTTCGTCAATTCAGCATTGTTGTACAGCGGGTGAGGCATTGCCCTCTGACGTTTTCCTTAAGTGGAAAGAGATTACAGGTCTTGAGATTTACGAGGGCTTCGGTCAGAGTGAGACTCCTATCTGTGTAGGTACGTTCTATCCTTGGAACAAGCCTGTACCCGGCTCTATGGGTCTGCCTGCTCCCGGCTTTGACATTACAGTCCGCGATTTAGACGGCAATGAGTGTAAACAGGGTATTACAGGCGAGGTTTGTATCAAGGCTCCTACGCTGTCTACTCGTCCCCGCGGTCTTCTTTGCAACTACAACTGGAGCAAGGAAGATACCAAAGAAAAGTGGTACTCAGGCTACTATCATACAGGTGATACAGCTTATCGTGATGAGCAGGGGTATTTCCACTATGTAGGAAGAAACGACGATGTTATTAAATCCTCGGGATATCGTATTGGTCCCTTTGAGGTTGAGAGTGTGCTTTTAGAGCATCCTGCAGTTTTAGAGGCCGCGGTTACAGCTTATCCTCACGAAACAAGAGGTCAGATTGTTAAGGCTAACCTTGTTTTACGTGAAGGATACAACCCAAGTGATGAGCTTACCGAGGAGCTTCAGCAGTACGTTAAGCAGAACACTGCTCCTTATAAATACCCCAGAATAGTTGAGTATTTTGAGGCTCTGCCCAAAACCTTCTCGGGCAAAATCCGCAGAGTAGAAATCCGCGATAGAGATTTAGAGAAGTACAAGGCAGAAAAACGAGCTTTAGAAAAGTTCACATCTGATTAATAATACTGAAAGGGTCTGTTTATCAGGCCCTTTTTTAACGAATGGTGATTCTATGAAAAAAGAAAAACTTATAAATTGCTTGAAGCTTTTCCTTACCTTTTTCAAAATAGGTGCACTTACCTTTGGCGGCGGTCTTGCCATGATACCGTTTATGGAGAGAGAAACTGCTGAAAAGCACCACTGGATTGAAAAAGAAGACTTGCTTGATATTGTTACGATTTCCGAATCCACTCCGGGTCCCATTGCCATTAATGCCGCCACCTTTATCGGCTTTAAGACAGCAGGTACCTTAGGTTCGGTCTTTGCAACTCTGGGCGTAGTTTTGCCCTCGTTTCTTATAATTCTTCTGCTTTCTTTCTGTCTTGACAAGGTAATAGAGTTTAAACCCGTAGCTTATGCTTTATGGGGAATAAGAGCAGGAGTTCTGGCTTTAATTGCTAAGTCCTTCTGGTCTCTTTTCAAGCAAACCAAGAAGAACGTGTTAGCCTTTGTGATAATGGCACTTGCGTTTGTTGCCGTAAGTATATTCAAGCTTGATGTGATTATTATTGTAGCAAGCGCGGCGGCTCTTGGTATTGCGGCTTACTTTATATCCCAAAAAGGCGGTGAGAAAAAATGATTTATCTCGAACTTTTTCTCACTTTTTTAAAGCTTGGTGCCTTTACCTTTGGCGGAGGAGCCGCAATGATGCCCTTTATTCAGGAGGAAGCCGTAAGTAAATGGGGCTTTACCGTCGAGGAGATTATTAACTTTATTGCTATTTCCGAGTCCACACCCGGTCCCTTTGCCGTTAATATAGCTACCTTTGTCGGTGCTGAGAAGGGTGGCTTTTTTGGCTCGGTGTGTGCAACCTTCGGACTTGTGCTTCCGTCATTTATTATAATTCTTATAATCGCCAGATGCTACGAAAAGTTCAAGACAAACAAGCTTGTGGCAGGAGCAATGATGGGGCTTCGTCCTGCATCGGTGGGACTTATTGCCGCGGCCACCGTATCTATCGGTATGGAGGTGCTGTTTCCTGCAGGGGTTTCTTTCTCAGCATTGATTAGCTACGAGTTTATATGTGCTCTTGTTATTTTTATTTCGATGCTATCCCTTTGCCTTTTGGTCAAAAAATTTAATCCCATTTATATAATTCTGATTTCTGCGGTTTTAGGTATAGCTGCAGGCTATGGTGGAGATTTTTTAGGAATTTCTATAATATAATAGTGAATCCCGTGTTCTTTCGAACACGGGATTTTTGCACTGAATTAATTAGCAGCAGCCGCAGTTGTTAGAGTTGCCACAACCGTTGTCACAACCATTGCCGCCGTTGTTACCGCAGCAGCAGATGAGAATGAGAAGGATGATAATCCAGCAGCAGTTGCCGCCGCCGAAGAAGCCGTTACACATGTGATTTTTCCTCCTTTCTTGTTTACAGTACATACTATTTATTACGGCTTGTACCTGTTACAGATGTTTAAATAATAAAAGCGACATATGATTTAATTTTGTTTATGAAAGACTTATTGTTACTAATTGTATCCGTGCAAATTGTGCAAGGTGACGAATATCGGGGAGTATATTTGGCAATGTTTTTTGCTGTTTTCGATTGTTTTTGTCTTTAGAAAAAGTTATAATTTATACGATAGCAATACTATGCTAAAATTTATATGGAGGTTTTTTTATGCAAAAGACAAGAAAACTTATCTCAATGCTTCTTGCAGTTATGATGGTTCTTTCTATGTGCACAGTAGGCATGGTTAGTGCTTCCGCATTACCCGAAAATGCTGTTATCAGTGACGTAGAAGGCAACGATGCAACCAGCATTGACGGCGAACTTTACGGTCTTATGGGCGACACAGACGCTAACGGTACAATTAACGTTAAAGACGCCACACAGATTCAGAAATTTGCTGCAAAGCTCGTAGAGCTTGATGAGACAAGCGAGGCTCTTGCTGACGTTGACCTTGACGGCAAGGTAAACGTTAAGGATGCAACTGCTATCCAGAAGTGGGTTGCTAAGTATGATGTTGATATGCCTATCAACTGCTTAGTATATTTCCCCACACAGGAAACAACTGCAACCGAGCCTACAACCCAGGCTACAGTTCCTACATCAGAGGCTTCTGAGGACGAGCCTACAACAGCAGCTTCAGAGGACGAAACAAAGCCTTCTGTTCCTGTTATCGTTATTCCCACAACTGTAGCTACTGAGCCTACAGAGACAACAACTGCAACTGAGCCTACAGAGACTACAGTTGCAACTGAGCCTTCTGAGGTAGTAACAACAGCTGAGGCTACAACTGCCGAGGTTACAACTGTTGCACAGGAAACAGAGGCAACAACAGTAGTTTCCGGTGATGCAGTAACAATCTACTTCCAGAATAACTGGATGTGGGGCGACGTATGTGCTTATGCATGGGATGACGCAGGTCAGGTTGCTGAGTGGCCCGGCGTTGCAATGACATTTGTTGAGAACGACGGCGACTATGACATCTATTCTTACGAAGTTCCTGCAGGCATTAAGGGTATCGTAATCAGCGGTACTAAGGACACAGCTCCCGATACACGCGACCAGACACCCGACATTTTAGAGTGGTATGACGGTCAGTGCTTCTACATGATGTGGGATTCTTCTTTAAATCAAGGTGCAGGCGGCAACGCTGTTGACTCCTTCCAGTACGTAGTTCCCACAGAGGCTACAACTGCTTCTACAGCAGCTGAACAGACAGAGGCAACTACAGCTTCCACAGCAGCTGAGGATACAGAGGCTACAACTGCTTCTACAACAGCTCAGGGAACTGAGGCAACTACAGTAGCTGATGACGGTATGTATACAATTTACTTCACCAACAACAGAGGTTGGGAAAAGGTATTTGTTTATGCTTACTATGGTGTAGCAGGCGGTGAAGCTACAGGTAAACCTCTCGGCGATTATCCCGGTACTGAGATGACTTTCGTAAGAGAGAACCAGTATGGTCAGGATATCTACAAGATTGACGTTCCTGCAGATATTGACAACATCAAATTCTCTGACGGTACAGCAGAAAACAACCGTACAGACAACATCGGCAATGCTCTTCTTGGTGACAACGTAGGCTTCTACCTCCTCGACAAGGGCGATAAGTATTGGCCCTATGAGACATACGAGTATGCTGAGGATACAGAA
>JAFUPE010000087.1 GCA_017481395.1 Ruminococcus sp.
ACCTGTTTCCTTCATATATTCCTGAGCACGGATAGCAACGTTTCTGGGATACTGGTCAAAGGGTCTGTTCTCCTCGCCTACAGCACCGATAATACAAACGTCACCTGTCATTGTAAGAGTATTCTCAACAAAGGGGTCAACCTGTGCAGATGCAAGGTTGGGAATGAACACCATATCACTCTTCTCAACAGCGGCAAAGCCGTAGTTAGAACCATCGAAGCCGATACCATAGGTCATAGTATCCTCGGTAAGACGTGCGGTGGGAATTGTGATGTGGCGCCAACGGCCGTTGATGTCAATCATTTTGAAATCAATCATCTTGATGCCGTTTTCTTTGCAGAAGCTCTGAACTTCCTGAACTGTTTTAAACATATATATTCCTCCTATATAAATTGGGGTTACACAACGAATATATCACAAAAAGCAACATTTCGTCAATAAAAATCTTAAATCTCAGATACCTGCTCCTGAGTAATGCACTTGATACCCTCGGCTAACAGCAGCTCGGTTACCTTTTCGTTGTCGTCAACGCGAAGAACAACATAGGCATGGTGAGGTGTGGCACCGTTGAAAGCATACATATACTCAACGTTAACGCCGCCCTCTGAAAGCACCCTTACAACCGTAGCCAAGGCACCGGGCTCGTTTCTCAGCCTTGCGCCCACAACTGCGGTTTCGGTAACAATACAATTTTTGCTTCTTAAAACCGCAAGAGCCTTGTCGGTGTCGGAAACAATAAGACGAAGAATACCGAAGTCCTGAGTATCGGCAATAGACATAGCACGAAGGTCGATATTTTCTTTTGCAAGGGTATCTGTAATTTCTACAAGCGAGCCCTGCTTATTTTCAACGAAAACTGAAATCTGGCGGATAGACATTATTTCTTACCTCCTAAAAGCTTTCTCTTATCTTCAACTCTTACTGCCTTGCCCATACTTCTTTCAATAGAATTAGGAGCAACCAGCTTAACGTTTGCAGAAATACCGAGGAGCGAACGAAGCTCAGCCTCAAGCTTTTCTTCGTTAGCCTTGATAACACCCACTGTATCGGAGAACATATCCTCGTTCATTTCTACGTGAACGTCAAGGGTATCGGTATTATTAACTCGGTCAACGTAAATCTTATAATTGGGAGAATAACCCATCTTAAGAAGAACTGTCTCAATCTGAGAGGGGAACACATTAACACCGCGGATAATCATCATATCGTCGCTTCTGCCCATAGGCTTTGACATTCTTACAAATGTTCTGCCACAGGCACAAGGCTCGGTATTAACTACGCCGATATCCCTTGTGCGGTAACGGATAAAGGGACAGCACTCTTTGGTGATACAGGTAAATACAAGCTCGCCGACTTCTCCGTTAGGAATAACCTCGCCTGTATCGGGGTTGATAGTTTCAATAATAAAGTGGTCCTCGTTAACGTGCATACCTGCCTGCTGAGAGCACTCGTAAGAAACACAGGGGCCCATAATCTCGGTTAAACCGTAAACGTCATAAGCCTTAATATCTAAAAGCTCCTCTATCTGCTGACGCATTTCTTCTGTCCATGGCTCAGCGCCAAAGATACCGGCTTTAAGAGACAGAGTTTTTGGGTCTACACCCTTTTTCTTAAGTGTTTCGCCGATAAACATAGCGTAAGAAGGAGTACAGCAAAGAACTGTAGAACCGAAATCCTGAAGGATTGTAACCTGTCGGTCGGTATTACCCGAAGAAACAGGAATAGCAGTAGCACCGAGCTTCGTAGCACCGCCATGAAGACCGAAACCGCCTGTAAAAAGGCCGTAACCATATGAAACGTGAACAAAGTCGTTTTCGTCTGCACCAACGGCACAAAGCTGACGGGCGGCAATATCATCCCATACGTCCAGGTCGTTTCTGGTGTAACCTACTACAATCTGCTTGCCTGTAGTGCCTGAGGATGCATGAAGTCTTACAACATCCTTTGTCGGCACAGCAAAAAGACCGTAAGGATAGTAATCTCTCAAATCCTGCTTTACTGTAAAGGGAAGCTTGTGTAAATCCTCTACACCCTTGATGTCGTCGGGTGTAAGTCCTGCTTCTTCCATTCTTTTGCGATAAGGCTCAACATTTTTAAACACGTGTGCAACTGTCTTTTTAAGACGCTCATCCTGTATTGCCTTAATCTCTTCTCTGGAAGCAGTTTCGATTTCTTTTTGCCAATACTTTTCTGCCATTTTTTAAAGCACCTTCTTTATTAATAGTTATAGCCTAACTCAAAAGCCTTTTTGTTAAGCTCAACAAATCTCTCTGCAACTGTGGTTTCGATAGCTTCAATCCATTTGTCATAGGAAATATCAAAATACTTTGCAAGTCTGCCCATAAGCACAATGTTTACAGCCTTGGCAGAGCCTGCCTCAGTCGCCAGAGAAAGTGCATCCAGAGCATCTACCTTAACCTTTTGGCTTAACTCGTCAAGAATATTCTCAGGGTACTCGGCGGCACCTGTAATAACGGGCATAGGGTCAATCTGCTGAGTGTTTGTAATAATAACGCCGTCTTTCTTAAGGTACTCTACCCATCTTGCAGCCTCTAACTTTTCAAAGGAAACAATGCAGTCTGCACCGCCCTTGTCAATAACGGGAGAGTAAACCTTTTCGCCGCATCTTACATATGTAACAACACTGCCGCCACGCTGGCTCATACCGTGAACTTCGCTAACCTTAACGTCTAAGCCTTCGCTTAAAAGAAGCTTACCTAAAAGCTTGCTTGCTAAAAGCGAACCCTGACCGCCAACGCCGACAATCATAATACTTTTATTCATCAAAGTGCACCTCCCTCAAGAATTGCATCAAATTTACAAAGCTGCTCACAAACGCCGCAGCCAACACAAAGAGTTGCGTCAATTTCTGCCTTGCCGCCATGCATACTGATAGCAGGACAGCCAAGCTTCATGCACATTTTGCAGGACTTACACTTATCTCTGTCTACTTTAACGGGGGGATTAAGCTTAACGCTCTTTAAAAGCACGCAGGGTCTGCGTGAAATAATAACGGAAGGCTCGTCTACACCAAGCTCTTCTTTAACAGCTTCTTCGCATTCTTTAAGGTTATAGGGGTCAACAACCCTTACTCTGTTTATACCCACTGCCTTACATAAAGTTTCAAGGTCGATTTTTGCAGCAGGGTCACCCTTGATGGAATAGCCTGTTGTGGGGTTCTGCTGATGACCTGTCATACCTGTAATGGAGTTATCAAGAATAATAACTGTAGAGTTGGATGCATTGTATGCAATATTGATAAGACCTGTAACACCTGAGTGCATAAAGGTGGAGTCGCCGATTACACAAACGCTCTTGCCCTCGGTTTCTTTACCGCCTGCCTTGTTAAAGCCGTGAAGACCTGACACGGAAGCACCCATACAAAGGGTGGAGTCCAATGCGCTTAAGGGAGCCTGAGCACCTAAAGTGTAGCAGCCGATATCACCTAAAACTGTAATCTTATTCTTTGAAAGCACATAGTACATACCTCTGTGGGGGCAACCTGCACACATAACAGGAGGACGCATGGGAACAACGGTATCGATGCTTTCAAATGCAGGGATTTCTTTGCCGAAAGCCTCAGCAACAATGCTCTGAGAAAACTCGCCGATGTTAGAGAACATCTCCTTGCCCTCTACCTGTAAACCTAAGTTCTTAACGTGGCTTTCAATAATGCCGTCAAGCTCTTCAACAATATAAAGTTTCTTTACTTTAGAAGCGAAATTCTTGATTCTTTCTACAGGAAGAGGATTAATCATACCGATTTTAAGTACGCTTGCCTCTTCGCCGAAAACTTCCTTAACATACTGATATGAGGTGGAGCTTGTAATAATACCAATCTCAGTACTGCCCCATTCCTCGCGGTTAAGGTCACTTGTTTCTGCAAGTTCTGTAAGTTTCTTTGTTCTTTCTTCAACAAAGGGATGACGCTTTTTCGCCATAGCAGGCATCATAATATACTTCTGCATATTCTTCTCATAGGCTTTAATCTCGGGAACAACACGCTCGGAAAGCTCTACAACGCTCTGAGAATGTGCAACTCTTGTACACATTTTAATGATAACGGGAGTATCAAACTCCTCGGAAAGCTCAAAAGCCTTCTTTGTAAATTCAAGAGCCTCTTTAGAATCAGAGGGCTCAAGCATAGGAACTTTTGCAGCGATTGCATAGTGGCGGGAGTCCTGCTCGTTCTGAGAAGAGTGCATACCGGGGTCGTCTGCAACGCAGATCACAAGACCGCCTGTCACACCTGTGTAAGAAAGTGTAAATAAGGGGTCAGCCGCAACGTTAAGACCAACGTGCTTCATAGCACAGCAAGCACGCTTGCCTCTTAAGGATGCACCGAAAGCAACCTCCATGGCTACCTTTTCGTTAGGTGCCCACTCGCAGTAGATGTCGTCAAATTTTGCGGCAAGCTCAGTAATTTCTGTGCTGGGTGTACCGGGGTAAGAGGATACGATTTCGCATCCTGCCTCGTAAAGGCCACGGGCAATAGCACCGTTACCAATAAGTAATTCTTTCATTTTAAAATCTCCTGTAGAGTTATTTTTATATGTAAAGCCTTAATCTTCAAGGCTGTTTTTAGCTTTAACTGTTACGGTCTTATCGTAGCAGGCAAATTTTGCATTAACTGCCTCTGTGTCAGGCTTCTTTGTTAAGAGGCTTACCACAATTACAAGTACAATGCCCATAAGCATTGCCATAACACCTACGTTTGAGGATGCCTGCAAAAGCTTGGGAAGCACCGCAATATTGCCCGAAAGCTTAAACGCCATAAATATTACGTTAACCGAAACGCTGAACATAAAGCTTGCCCACACAGCAGGCTTTGTGGCACGCTTCCAATAAAGACCAAGCATAAAAGGACCAAGGAACGCACCACTCATTGTACCCCACGAAATACCCATAAGGTCTGTAATAAATGCAACCTTGGAATTTGCCTGAATAATGGCAATACCTGCGGAAACAACAATGAAGAAAATAATAAACACTCGCATAAAACGCATTTTGGAGGCTTCCTTCATTTTGCCGCCCTTAAGAGGATTTAAGAAATCAAGTGTAAGTGTTGAACTTGAAGTTAGTACTAAGCTTGAAAGTGTAGACATAGAAGCCGCAAGAACAAGCATAATTACAAGGGCGATTACTACGTCACCCAATTGAGATAACATAGCAGGGATAATCGAGTCAAATCCGCCTTCTGCTACCTCTTCGGGGGTCATAAATATTCTGCCGAAGCCACCGAGGAAGTAACAACCGCCTGCAACAATTACTGCAAAAACTGTAGAAACTATTGTACCTGTCTTGATTGCCTTTTCGTCTTTAATAGCATAGAACTTACCAATCATCTGAGGCAGTCCCCACGTACCCAAGGAAGTAAGCAAAACAACACCGATAAGTGCCACAGGGTCGGGACCGAAGAAGGAGGTAAAACCGCCCTCAGAAACTGTGTCGGTAGTAACCTCAGAAAGAAGTCTTACACTCTCGTTAAAGCCACCGTTAACATTAAGCACCGAGAAAACAACCACAGCAATACCCACAAGCATTATAACTCCCTGCACCGCACTGTTTAAAGCTGTGCCCATATATCCCGAAAGCACAACGTACATAGCGGTAACAAGTGCCATAACTACAACGCAAACCCAGTAAGGAACGTTAAAACTCATTTCAAACAGACGGCTAAGACCGTTGTAAAGGGATGCGGTGTAAGGAATCATAAAGATAAACACAATGGCAGAGGCAACAATCTTAAGTGCCTTGCTGTCATAACGCTTTTCAAAAAAGTCGGGCATTGTAGCACTCTGCAAGTGCTGAGTCATAACTCTGGTTCGTCTGCCTAAAATTTTCCACGCAAGGTACGAGCCGATAAGTGCATTGCCAAGACCAATCCACGTTGATGCAAGACCGAAGTTCCAACCGAACTGACCTGCATAGCCTACAAAAATAACGGCAGAAAAGTACGACGTACCAAAAGAAAACGCTGTAAGCCAAGGGCCGACCGCCCTGCCGCCAAGTACAAACCCGTTTACATCTGTTGCTTTTTTTCTGGAATAAACACCAATGCCGATTGTAATTACCAGAAAAAGCAGGATAAACAGGATTTTGATTACCATAAATATCCACTTCTTTCAAAAAATTGCAAAAAATACCGAATTTTTATAAAAATGATATTTAATTATACCAAAAATAAACTATAAGCACAAGTATTTTTGCAGGATTTATCCTATAATTTTGCAAAAACTGCACTGTAAAACCTTTCCTTGTAAAAAAAGTTGACATAGTGTGCAAGTTGCATTATAATAATCTTAATTTCAGCAGGAGGCATTTTTATGAAAAGTTTATACGTAAACTACAATATGATGATGTGCACCTGTGCCTTCAAAAACTGAGTAATCCTGTGGATTAAGCTGATTTTTGAGGGCAGATACCCATTTGGGTTTCTGCCTTTTCTTATTTTATTTCAAGGAGGAAGATACAAATGAGTAATTTCAGTATCGACACCAAATGCGTTCAGGGCGGCTATACCCCCGAAAGTGGCGAGCCTCGCCAGATTCCCATTGTGCAGAGCACTACATTTAAATATGCAACAAGCGAAGCAATGGGCAAGCTTTTTGACTTAGAGGCAGAGGGCTATTTTTACACAAGACTTCAGAACCCCACTAATGACACCGTTGCAAAGAAAATTTGCGAGCTTGAAGGCGGCTCTGCCGCAATGCTTACCTCTTCAGGTCAGGCTGCAAGCTTTTTCAGCATTTTTAATATCGCAGGCGTAGGCGACCACATTGTTGCATCCTCTGCAATTTACGGCGGAACATATAATCTTTTCGCAGTTACTATGAAGCGAATGGGCATTGACTTTACATTTGTTGCTCCCGACTGCAGTGAAGAAGAGCTTAATGCCGCATTCAAGCCTAACACAAAGGCACTTTTCGGTGAAACTATTGCAAACCCTGCTTTAGTTGTGCTTGATATTGAAAAGTTCGCTAACGCTGCACACAGCCACGGCGTTCCTCTTATTATAGACAACACCTTTGCTACTCCCGTTAACTGCCGTCCTATTGAGTGGGGTGCTGACATTGTTATTCACTCCACCACAAAGTACATTGACGGTCACGGTGTTTCTGTTGGCGGTTGTATTGTTGACTCAGGAAAATTTGACTGGACAAAGTACCCCGACAAGTTCCCCGGTCTTTGTACTCCCGACGAAAGCTACCACGGCGTAACTTACACAGAGCGTTTTGGTCTTGCAGGTGCATATATTACTAAGGCAACTGCTCAGTTAATGCGTGACTTCGGCTGCATCCAGTCACCTCAGCACGCTTTTTACATCAACCTCGGTTTAGAGAGCTTACACGTAAGAATGCGTCAGCACTGCGCAAACGGCCTTGCTGTTGCAAAATATCTTATGAATCATCCCAAGGTTGCCTGGGTACGCTTCCCCCATTTAGAGGGCGATGAAAGCTTTGAGCTTGCACAGAAATATATGCCTAATGGCGGCTGCGGCGTTGTTTCCTTCGGCGTTAAAGGCGGAAGAGCTGCTGCAGAAACATTTATGAAGAACCTTAAGATTGCCGCTATTGAAACCCACGTTGCAGATGCACGCACCTGTTGCCTGCACCCTGCAAGTGCTACCCACAGACAGATGAACGACGACGAGCTTACAGCAGCAGGTATTTCTCCTGATTTGGTTCGTTTCTCCTGCGGTATTGAAGGTGCAGACGACCTTATAGCAGACATCGAAAACGCATTGGCTCAGGTTTAATTTCAGGAGGTGTTTTAATGCCAATTAAAATTCCCAACGAGCTTCCTGCTACTAAAACTTTATATGAGGAAAACATCTTTGCCATTACCGAAACAAGGGCCTTAACTCAGGACA
>JAFUPE010000088.1 GCA_017481395.1 Ruminococcus sp.
CAACCTCGATAAGCTCAACTGCTGCATCGTAGCACTTGTTGGACTCGGGAATCTGAGTCTTCTGAGCATACTCAACGCCCATTTCCTCGCAAGCAAGCTTTGCTGCGTCCATGAAGTTTTTGTCATAAGTTGAGTTTTCGTCGTGCAGGAAGATGAAGCCAACCTTAACATCAGCCTTATCTGTGCCTGTTGTGGTTTCGCCGCAGCCTGCAAATGCCATACATGTACCTAAGCAGAGCACGAGAACCAAGAGAATAGAAAGTGCCTTTTTCATTGTTTTTCCTCCTCGCCTTTCGGCAAAATTTATGTAATTTAAAATTACTACATACTAAAACATAATAATTATATCACCCTGTAAAATTAGTGTCAATTATGTTTCTGATTTTTGTAAAAGGTATAAATTTCTAAGGCAAATACCTATGAAAAATGACAGTTTATTATTTCAATAAAGAAATAAAAGCTACGATAATCAGTCTTCGCCCATAAGCTTTACTACTGTGTACGTACGATTTAAATGTGGCAGGATTTTTTCGCACAAGTCCCCTACCTTTATCTTAAGACTTGAGGTATTCACGCAAGGATGGCAACCGAAATACTCTTTGCTTAAAATGTCCTCGTCGATTACAAGGCGGACTATATTCTCGTTATCGTTCATAAGTCCCATAACGCTTGCACTGCCGGGAGCAGTACCTAAAAGCTCCTGCATCTTATCGCCGTCACCAAAAGAAAGACGAGAAACACCTAAAGCCTTTGAAAGCTCTTTTGTCTTAAAAATTTTATCCGCCGGCATCATAAGCAGGTAAAAGTCGGTTTTCTGACGGTTGGTAAGAAAAAGATTCTTGCAGATTAATGCACCTAAGGACTTGTCTATCTCGGCACAGATTTCCATTGTAAATGCAGGCTCATGGTCAAGACGT
Source organism: Ruminococcus sp. (assembly GCA_017481395.1). The sequence continues at coordinate 918 of JAFUPE010000088.1, forward strand.
TGGTACTTTACGCTAATACTATCCAAAAAATCATAAACCGCCTTTTCTACATCTACCCTATCCTCAAAGTTATCGGGTCTGCCCTTTTTAAGCTGTAACATAATTACTCCTCAAGCAATGCATTAAGATTTTTAAAAGGCGAAAGACTGCGTTTTAATATGCCATGGACATGGGCAATAAGAATACCGTAGTTAACAATTGGTGTACCCTCTGCCTTAGCAGAATTTATGCGATAAGCCATCTCGCGGTTATTCAGCATACATCCACCGCAATGAACCACCAAGGCATAATCTGACAAGTCCTCAGGAAAATCGCCGCCGCTTGTAAAGCTAAACTCAATTTCCTTGCCTGTAAAGTCCTTTATCCACTTAGGAAGCTTTACTGTGCCTATGTCGCCGCATTGGCGATGGTGGGTACAACCCTCGCTTATAAGCACCTTGTCTCCGTCCTTAAGCTTTTTAAGTGTTGCCGCACCTTTAATAAGTGCCTCAAGGTCGCCCTTATAGCGTGCAAAAAGGATAGAGAAAGATGTAAGGTCAATGTCCTCAGGTACATCCTTTGAAACCGCACCGAAAACCTGTGAATCGGTAACAACAAGCTTAGGCTTAACCTTAAAATTTTCTATTGTACTTTTAAGCTCCTGAGGCTGACAAAGCATAGGCTTACAGTGTAAATCAAGAAGTTCTCTGAGGGTTTGCTGCTGAGGCAGAATAAGTCTGCCTTTTGGTGCAGATTCATCAATAGGCGTAACAAGAACAACGGTGTCACCCTCGTTCACCAAATCGGCAAGAATAAACTTTTCTTCTTTGTCCTTTAAAAGTGTACCTAAAAGCTCCTTAAGCCGATTTATGTTATTTCCACTTACAGCACTTACGGCGATTTCATTTTTGCTTTCTGTGCTAATTTGAGCAATGTCAGATTTATTATAGGCTATTACAAAGGGAATTTTACGCTCGTTGAAAAGTCCCATAAGTGTTTCGTCATCATCAGATATACCTTTTTGAGCATCAACAACCAAAACGGCAATATCAACCGATGCCAAAACCTTGCGGGTTTTCTTTACACGCATTTCTCCTAAAGTTCCTGTGTCATCAAAACCGGGGGTGTCGATAATTACAACCGGGCCCAAGGGTAAAAGCTCCATAGCCTTTTTAACCGGGTCGGTGGTAGTGCCCAGAACATCGGAAACTACAGAAAGCTCCTGCCCTGTTACGGCATTGACTAAACTTGACTTACCTGCGTTTCTTAGTCCGAAAAAGCCGATATGAACACGCTCGGAAGATGGTGTATTTGAAAGGCTCATAATTTGCCTCCTTAAGTTAATGATACTATCCGCCGTTGATGATAGGTTACCTCTTAATGTAACCTACCCAAAGGCGATACGCCATCGGGTGGCTGACCCGTGGCTAACGGTTAAAAACGGAAATCGCGGCGGTTGGAGTTTTTGATACTCTCGATATTATCCTTGGCAATTTCAAGAACCTTGGGGTTAGTGATTTTATTCAGCTCTTCCTCAATCATCTTATAGCCGATTTCTTTGGTTTCTTCGCTTGCGTAGTCTACCAGAAACTCGGTTAATGTCATCAATGCGTTGGGGTGACAGCAGTTAACAATCTGACCACTCTTACAAAGACTCATAAAACGGTCGCCTGTTCTGCCTAATCGGTAGCAAGCTGTACAGAAGCTGGGGATGTGTCCGTTTTCCATAAGCCAGCGGACAACCTCATCAAGGGTTCTCTGGTCAGAAACGTCAAACTGCTCGGTGTCGTGAGGACGCTCAGCCTCGGTATATCCGCCGACTGAAGTACGTGATGCACCGCTTACCTGAGATACACCGCAGTTAAGAAGCCGTGAACGAACAGCCTGAGACTCGCGGGTAGAAATAATAATACCTGTGTAAGGAACAGCAAGGCGTATGCAAGCGGTGATTTTTGCAAAGGTATCGTCGTCAATGCCGTTATCAAAATCGTCGGGGTTAATGTCGTCTGCCTTTTTAAGCCTGGGCACGCTTATGGTATGAGGACCTACACCGTGAACCGCCTCAAGATGCTCGGCGTGCATAAGTAAGCCTGCAAACTCGTATTTGTAAAGCTCAAGTCCGAAAAGAACGCCTAAACCTACGTCATCAATGCCACCCTCCATAGCTCTGTCCATAGCCTCGGTATGATAAGCATAATCGTGCTTGGGGCCTGTGGGGTGAAGCTCAAGGTAGCTTTCTTTGTGGTAAGTCTCCTGAAACAGAATGTATGTACCAATGCCTGCATCTCTCAGTTTGCGGTAATTTTCTACAGTTGTTGCGGCGATATTAACGTTAACTCGGCGGATTGCACCATTCTTATGATTTACAGAGTAAATGGTGTTGATACACTCCAATATATACTCAATCGGATTATTAACAGGGTCCTCGCCTGCTTCAATGGCAAGTCGCTTGTGACCCATATCCTGCAAAGCAATAACCTCTGCCTTAACCTCTTCCTGAGTAAGCTTACGGCGAGCGATAGTCTTGTTTTTAAGGTGATAAGGACAGTACACACAGCCGTTTACGCAGTAATTGGAAAGGTAAAGCGGCGCAAACATAACAATACGGTTGCCGTAGAATTTAAGCTTTATCTCCTCAGCAATTTTAAATATTTCTTCTACCTTCTCGGGGATTTCACAAGCAAGAAGCACGGATGCTTCGCGGTGGGTAAGTCCTGCACAAACGTAGCCTGTGGCAGTTTTTTGGGGCTTTGCCTTTTCCAAAATGCTGTCAATAAGCTCGAGGTTATTTTTATTAGCCTCAGCATACTCCAAAGTTTCGCGGATTTCAGCGTCGCTTATGAACTCCTCTGCCTTCATAGATTTTACGTTGTAATTACTCATATATATCTTCCTTTCTGATTTTACTTTTTTACGTCTCCGCGGCTCTCTACGATTTCATAACCGATTGCACTCAGATTACGTCTGAGTGTTTCAAGACCGTTTGCAGACTCGGCACCTGTGGAAAGTTTATTATTATAAAGCTCGTACTTTGCCCTTGTAATTTCGGGCGAAAGATTAGGCATTACTACGTTAGCACCACTTAAAATCCCCTTTTCTCTTCCGTTGTCGCTTAAAGTACCCAAGGCCGTAGTAGCAGGAAGCAAAACATAGGGATTAATAAGGCGGACTATGGATAAAAGATAACAGGTAAGAGATGCACTGCCTGCCGAAAAATCCTTAAAGGGTGTATCTTTGTGCGGAATAAACGGGCCGATACCGCACATATCGGGTTTAAATTCCTCTATGAACTTCAAATCCTTTGCAAGATGCTCAGTAGTTTGGTAAGGCGAGCCTACCATAAAACCGCACCCCACCTGAAAGCCGATTTCCCTAAGATTTTTAAGACAATCCATTCTGTTTTCTAAGGTAAGATTTTCGGGATGAAGCTTTGCATAGTGGCATGAATCCGCAGTTTCGTGGCGGAGTAAATACCTGTCGGCACCTGCATCAAAAAGCTTTTGATAGCTTTCTTTGGAGCGTTCGCCCAAAGAAAGGGTAACGGCACAATCAGGGTATTTTTCTTTAATTGACTTTACAATGCCGCACATAATCTCGTCAGTAAAATACGGGTCTTCGCCGCCCTGCATAACAAAGGTGCGAAAGCCTAAACCGTAGCCTGTTTTGCAACAGCCGAGAATTTCTTCTTTACTAAGACGGTAGCGGTCTGCATTTTTATTGGAACACCTGATTCCGCAGTAGTAGCAATCATTTTTGCAGATATTACTGATTTCAATAAGACCACGAATAAAAACCGAATTCGAGTAAATTTCTTTACGTTTTTCTACGGCAAGCTTGGCGGCGTAATCTGCATTTTTTGCACTAAAATTATCCACAAGAAACTTATATTCATCTAACGTAAGGCTTTGGGTATCAGATAATTTATCTAAAAGTTCAAAGGCTTTGTTACTCACTTGAAATCACTCCTGAGTAAGCGGTTTTTATACTTACACCCTTAAGCTTACCGATTTTGCCTGATAAAGCCGAAATTTCATTTTGAGGTGCATCAACCGCTACACTTATTATGCTTATATTCTTTTCTCTGTAAGGGATACCCATTCTGCCGATAACATAATTGCTAAAGGTATGTAAAAGGGCATTTAACTCCTCAACAGAATCGGGATTTTCTACAATAATGCTCATAACAGCTACACGTGTTTGCATAGTACTCACTCCTACAATAAAAATGCCATACCCGAAAAAAGGGTATGGCGGAAAACAGCATAATAAAGCCATAAAAATATGGCGGTAAATTTTTAGTTTGCTGTTACCTTTCCGTCAGATACATCTTCTTGTCAGGTTACAAGTAGATTATATCATATTCAGAGGCAATTAGCAATAAGAAATATTTACTACAAAAAACAAACCCCGCCGCTTGGCGAGGTTTAATTATACATTGATGTTACATAATACTTTTCGGGAGGGGTGACCCCTCCCCTACAACAAACTGACCCGCCGTTAATAAAGGTTGCCTTTAAGACTAACCTTTCCGAAGGCGAATTGCCCACCGTGGCTAACGGGGGAATTGCCCACCGTGGCTAACGGGCGGTTAACCTTTTGTTTCGCAGTAGATGCAACGGTAAACGTTTTCTTCTCTGTCTGTAAGCTTGAAGATATGGTCAATCTCCTGCTCAACAGATGTAATGCATCTGGGATTTTTGCAGAAAATTACGTTAGTAAGGGTTTCGGGCATAGGGATAGTAAGCTTTTCGGTAAGCTTTGAGTCCTTAATAATATTAACGGTAACCTTAGGGTCGGCGTAACCGATAACCTCGAGGCTAAGGGGAACGTTGCCGTCAATCTTGATAATATCTTTTTTGCCCATCTTCTTACTGCCTGCGTTCATAATAATTGCAACGGGGCAACTAAGCTTATCGAGACCTAAAAGCTCGTAAATACGCATAGCCCTGCCTGCAGTGATATGGTCAATGACAAAACCGTCTTTTATGGAGTCAATATTCATATAGTGCCTGCCTCCTTAAGAAGCTTTAAAATAAGTGCCATACGGATATACTTGCCGTAAAGTGCCTGACGGAAGTAGCAGGCACGCTTATCGTCATCAACCGCAACACTTATTTCGTTAACCCTTGGAAGAGGATGCATAATGATTAAGTCCTCTTTTGCGTTCTCTAACTTTTCGGGAACCAAAATGTATCTGTCCTTAAGTCTTAAATACTCTTCTTCGTTAAAGAAACGCTCACGCTGAACTCGGGTCATATAAAGAATATCAAGCTCGGGCATAACGTCCTCTAAGCTTTGGGTCTCTACATACTCAATGCTGTTTTTGTCAAGTACATCCTTCTTAACGTAATCAGGAAGCTTTAATTCCGTAGGAGAAACAAGATAAATCCTATTACCCTTGTAACGGCTCATTGCATTTATTAAAGAATGCACAGTTCTGCCGAATTTAAGGTCACCGCAAAAACCGATTTTAAGGTTTTCAAATCTGCCCTTTTCCCTGTTGATTGTAAGCAAATCGGTCAACGTCTGGGTGGGGTGGTTATGACCGCCGTCGCCTGCATTAATTACAGGGATGGAAGCGTTCATAGCGGCAACTAAAGGTGCACCCTCTTTGGGGTGACGCATTGCAATAATATCTGCATAGCAACTAATCATTTTAGCTGTATCGGCAACGCTTTCGCCCTTTGCAGAGGAGGATGAACCAGCCTCGGAAAAACCAAGCACATTGCCGCCAAGCTCGTACATTGCGGCTTCAAAGCTAAGCCTTGTGCGTGTTGAAGGCTCGAAGAAAAGTGTAGCAAGCTTTTTGCCCTTACACATCTCGCTGTACTTTTTAGGGTCAGCGATAATGTCGTTTGCAACTACAAGAAGCTCGTCAATTTCCTCTACCGTAAAATCTAAAATATCAATAAGACTTTTCATAGCTTAAGCCTTAGCTGTAATCCAGCTTTCGTCAGAAGGATTGTTTCTGAATGCGATAAGTCGGGCAATGTCCTCGTCCTTGATGTAGCCTTCCTCAGCTGCAACCTCAGCAATTACGTCGAAGTTTGTGAGAGAAATATTCTTAACGTTAGCGGCGGCGAGACGGTCGAGACCCTTCTGCATACCATAGGTAAAGATAGAAACAATACCTAAAACCTCAGCACCTGCCTCACGAAGCACGTCAACAACCTCGATAACACTGCCGCCTTTGGAGATAAGGTCCTCAACAACAACAACCTTCTGGCCCTTCTCAAGCTTACCCTCGATCTGGTTCTGTCTGCCGTGGTCTTTTGCGCCTGAGCGAACATAACCCATGGGCATATCAAGAAGATGAGCTGTGATAGCTGCATG
>JAFUPE010000089.1 GCA_017481395.1 Ruminococcus sp.
GGAGCTGGTGGACGGACTTGAACCCCCGACCTGCTGATTACAAATCAGCTGCTCTACCAACTGAGCTACACCAGCGTAGATTACCTTAGGCTTTACAATTTGCATCGCCAACAGTTAGAGATTATAACAGAGGAAAGCAGAAAAGTCAATAGGTTTTTGCAAAATTTTTTAAATATTTTTGTCGCCACATGTCCGATGCAAATTAACTAAGCCTTTTTGTATTAATAGTATACAGTTTATCCCCCAAAAGCCTTTTATTTCTTGGCTTTCCTACAAAACTTTACAGATAACTTGACACTTGTAAACCTTAAAATGTATAATAATCGGGACTTGAGAACAGATATAATTTTATTAAGGACGATTGTATGAAAAACAGAATTGAAACCCTTAAGAAAGAAAAAAACGCTATAATCATGGCTCATTACTATGCCCCCGCCGAGGTTCAGGAAATTGCCGATTGTGTAGGTGATTCCTTTTATCTTGCAAAGGTTGCAAAAGAAAGCGAAGCCGACGTAATTGTATTTTGCGGTGTTGGCTTTATGGGTGAAAGTGCAAAAATTCTTTGCCCCGACAAAACGGTGCTTATGCCCGACCTGAGTGCCGACTGTCCTATGGCCCATATGGTAAAGGAAGGCAAAATCAAAGAAATGCGAGAGAAATACTCTGACCTTGCTGTAGTTTGCTATATAAATTCTACTGCTGAACTCAAATGTCAGAGCGACGTTTGCGTTACGTCCTCAAACGCCGTCAGAATAGTAAGGTCTCTGCCTCAGAAAAACATCTTCTTTATTCCCGACAGAAACTTAGGTCGCTTTGTAGCCTCTCAGATACCTGAGAAAAACATTATTCTCAACGACGGTTGCTGTCCTATACATGCCGACATTAATGCTACTTCGATTAAAGACGTTCTGAACAAGCATAAAAATGCCCTTGTACTCTGCCATCCCGAATGTGAAGAGGGCGTGCTTGCTCTTGCTAATTTCAGCGGAAGCACTGCCGAGATTATCGACTACGCAAAAAAAAGCGATGCCGAGGAATTTATCATCTGCACCGAAGAAGGTGTGGCATATAAGCTTATGGAAGACAATCCCCATAAGAAATTCTACTTTCCTTCTCCCTGCCCTGTTTGCAAGGATATGAAGCTAAACACAGTAGAAAATGTACTTAAAGCTTTAGAAAACAACGAAAACAAGGTTGAAGTTGCCGAGGACGTTCGCACCCGTGCACTTTTGCCCTTAAACAAAATGTTAGAGCTGGGTTAATAATTATGAAGACTGACATTATTATTGTAGGATGCGGTGTAGCAGGTCTTTACTGTGCACTTAACCTGCCAGAGGACAAACAAATTGTTATTGTTACCAAAAACAAAGCTCGCCGAAGCGACTCTTACCTTGCACAAGGCGGAATATGTGTATTAAGAGACGAAGAGGATTTCTCAGATTTCTATGAGGATACAATGCGTGCAGGGCACTATGAAAACGACCCCGATTCCGTTGAAATTATGATTCGCTCCTCGCAGGAGGTAATAAGCGACCTCGTTGAATTCGGTGTTCGTTTTGAGAAAAACGGCAAAGAGTTTGTTTACACCCGAGAAGGTGCCCACTCTCGCCCTCGTATTCTTTTTCATGAGGATGAAACCGGCAAAGAGATTACGTCAAATCTGCTTGAAACCGCAAGAAGTAAAGAGAACATTACTTTAATCGAAAACTTCACCATGGTTGACCTGATTGTAGAAAATGATATCTGCAAAGGTATTATCGGACATGACGCTGATAACAATTACATAAGCATTGCCGCAGACTACACAGTTCTTGCTACAGGCGGCATAGGCGGACTTTTCAAGCACTCTACAAATTATCCGCACCTGACAGGCGACTCGTTGGCTCTTGCTCTTAAATACGGCATAAAATTGCAGGATATAGACTATATTCAGATTCATCCTACTACCTTGTTTTCCAAGAAACATGGCAGAGAATTTCTGATTTCCGAGTCGGTTCGTGGTGAAGGTGCCGTGCTTTTAAATTCAAAGGGAGAAAGATTTGTCAACGAGCTTTTACCCCGCGACGTTGTAGCAGATGCCATTTTTGACGAAATGAAGAAAGAAGGCACTGAGCACGTTTGGTTGTCTCTTAAGGCTATACCGGAAGAAGAAATCAAAAGTCACTTTCCAAATATTTACAAGCATTGCCTTGAGGAAGGCTACGACATAACCAAGGAGCCTATTCCCGTTGTGCCTTCTCAGCACTATTTTATGGGCGGTATAGAGGTCGACACAAAAAGTAAAACCTCTATGGAAAGGCTTTACGCCGTCGGCGAAACCGCCTGCAATGGTGTTCATGGCAAAAACCGCCTTGCCAGCAACTCGCTTTTAGAAAGCCTTGTATTTGCCAAGCGTGCCGCTGAGGATATGACCGCAGATTACACCGAGCTTTCGGACAAAAACGACTTTACAGTAAACAAGAAGCTTTACGAAAATTATCAAGAAGCGTATAAAGAAATGGTGCTAAAGGCCATAGAAAAGGAGAAGAAAAACCGTGAATAATATTACAATGCTAATGAATGCTGATGAAATGATTTTAAGTGCCCTCAGAGAAGACATAACTTCTGAAGATATCACAACCAACTCGGTTATGCCTGACTTTGCCTTAGGCGAGGTTGACCTTATCTGTAAGCAGGAGGGCGTTATTGCAGGTCTCGGCGTTTTCAAAAGGGTATTTGAGCTTTTAGATAAAGAAACCGAAGTAACCTTCTTTGCAAAAGACGGCGACAAGGTAGAAAACGGCCAGCTCTTAGGCAAGGTTAAGGGCGATATCCGCGTGCTTCTGTCAGGAGAGAGAACTGCACTTAACTACTTACAGCGTATGAGTGGAATTGCCACCTACACAAGAGCAATCGCCAACCTTTTAGAGGGCACCTCCACAAAGCTTTTAGACACAAGAAAAACCACACCTAATATGCGAGTTTTCGAAAAATACGCAGTTAAGGTTGGCGGCGGATACAACCACCGCTTTAACTTAAGCGACGGCGTACTTCTTAAGGATAATCACATCGGTGCCGCAGGCTCGGTAAAAAAAGCCGTTATGATGGCTCGCGAATATGCTCCCTTTGTACGCAAAATTGAAATTGAAGTTGAAAATCTTGAAATGCTTAAAGAAGCTCTCGAAGCTGGTGCCGACATTATTATGCTTGATAACATGAGTGTTGAGGAAATGAAAGAGGCAGTAAACCTTTGCAAGGGCAAGGCAGAGACCGAGTGCAGCGGTAACGTTACAAAGGAAAACGTGGCAAAGCTTGTTGATATCGGCGTTGACTACATTTCAAGCGGTGCTTTGACTCACTCCTCACCTATTCTTGACCTTTCTCTCAAGAATCTTCACGCAATTTAAGAGGTAGCCTATGAAAGCTAATGACAGGCGAAGGGAAATTGCCGCACAACTTTTGTCGGCTGATGGTCCTGTTTCGGGCAGTATGCTTGCCCAAAGGTTTGGTGTATCGCGTCAGATTATTGTGCAGGATATTTCACTCCTAAAAGCCTCGGGGTACGTTATTCTTTCAACTCACCACGGTTACATTGTGCAAAGCTCGCCTTTAAAGGAAAGGGTTTTTAAACTTAAGCACACCAAAGAGCAAACAGAAGACGAGCTTAATACCATTGTTGATTTAGGCGGTACTGTTGTTGACGTTTTTGTCTGGCACAAGGTCTACGGCAAGGTAGAGGCAAAGATGAACATTTTTTCACGTCTTCACGTTAAGCAGTTTATCGAAGGAGTACGAAGCGGAAAATCCACCGAGCTTATGAACATTACAGGAGGTTATCATTACCATACGGTAAGTGCCGACAGCGAAGAAATCCTTGATAAAATAGAAAAAGCCCTCGACGAAAAGGGTTATATCGCGCCGGAAATATGATTGACAAATTGTATTTTTCGGTATAAAATAAACTAACTGCCACCGGGTAGTGAATGTTGTTGATTAAATCAAGCATTCGTTTACACATCATTAGGTCTTAGAAGATGTGTACGCGAATGCTTATTTTTTTGGAGGCTTGAAGCTTTATGAAAAATATAAAAAGTTATTTTTCTAAATTTGAAATATTCCTTTGGTGTATCTCGGTAATTCTAATTACCGCATCATTTATTATTTTTGACAGAATTAAATACCACACACCCCTTGCCTCGATTTTAGGCGTAACGGCAATTTTGCTTAATGCTAAAGGAAACCCTTTAGGACAGCTTCTTATGGTAATTTTCAGCCTTGTTTACGGCGTAATCTCTTACGGCTTTTCTTATTACGGCGAGATGATTACTTATATCGGCATGACTATGCCAATGGCGGTTGTGGCACTTATAACGTGGCTTAAAAATCCCTTTAAAGGAAACAAAAGCGAAGTTAAGGTAAACAGAATATCAAAAAAAGAAACCGCCTTTATGCTGATTATTTCGATAGCGGTGACAATTCTCTTTTACTTTATTCTAAGGGCTTTTAATACTGCAAATTTACTGCCCTCTACTCTTTCGGTTACTACAAGCTTCATAGCTGTTTACTTAACAAGCAGGCGTAGCCCTTACTTTTCTTTGGCTTACGGTGCAAACGACGTAATACTAATAATTTTATGGGTAATGGCGGCTACCGATAACCCTTCGTATATATCTGTTGCGGTATGCTTTGTAATGTTTTTGGCAAACGATATGTATGCCTTTGTAAGCTGGCGAAAAATGGAAATCCGCCAACGTACATTTGACTAAAGCCGCTTTAGATGATAGAATAGATAAAAAAGTTAAGGAGACTATCATATGGCAAGTAATATGTACAGAGTAAAATGCAGTTGCGGTAACGTTTTAGACGCAGGTGCAGGCAACGTTTGCCCTAAATGCAAGCAACCGATTAACTTTCCTCAGGGCGGTATGATTCACCTTTACCGCAAGGGCTCACCCTACGGCATTGCAGGCGGATTCGGCATTTACATCAACAACGTTCCTTTAGGCCACATCGGCAACAAGCAGACTGTTAACATTCCTGTAAGCTACGGCACATATACACTGCACGTTGCTGTTGGTATGAGCCGCAAATGTACAGATTTAACAGTAAACATCACACCCGAAAATCCCGTAGCATACGCAAAGGTTTACATCAAACCGGGATTCTGGGCAAATTCCTTTGTTATCGAGCCTTCTACAAAAGAAGAAATGCCTTTATAAAACTAATGCCGCACTACAAAGTGCGGCATTTTTTAGTCGTTCCAATAATCAGTTTTAACTGGCAGGTCAATATTTTTCGCCTTAAATACAGGCTCTTTGCCCTCTTTACGCTGTTTTACGTAATCGTTAAGTGCTCGGTAAACATACTTGCCCAAGATAAATATTACAGGCATATTTATAAGTGTCATACCACCCATAAGCACGTCAGAAATATTCCACAACAGGTCGGCACTTAAGCCTGCACCTACAAAAATTATCAAAGATGCTATAATGTGGTAAACTGTCATAAACACCTTACCCGGCTCTCTGCCTATAATAAACTTTATAGCCTTATCTACGTAAAACAGGTTGCCGATAAGAGTAGTAAAGGCGAAAAACACCATAGCAACAGTAATGAAAACAGGACCAAAGTCGCCGAGAGTAGCATTCAGCGAAAGCTGAATGTACTGAGCACCCGAAATTTCTGCAGAAGGCTCAACACCCGAGCACATACACATAAACGCAGTAGCAGAGCAAACAAGCAAAGTATCGATAAATACTGAAAGAACCTGCACCAAGCCCTGCTTTACGGGATGGCTTACAACCGCAGAAGCAGAAGCATTAGGGGCAGAACCTACACCTGCTTCGTTACTGAAAAGTCCACGCTTAATGCCGTACATTACGCAGGAGCCGCTGAAACCGCCGAAGATTGCCTCAAAATTAAATGCTTCGGTAAAAATTCTGCCAAAAACAGAGGGAAGCTGAGGAATATTAATAAGGCTGATAATAATTGCAACAAGTATATATGCAACGCCCATAACAGGCACAATAAACGTTGTTGCATTTATAATTCTTTTACCGCCGCCAAAAAGGCAGAATGCAACCAAGCCTGCAATAACAAGGCCGATAAGCCAAGGCATAATATTAAAAGTAACATCATTGCCGAAAAGACTAAAGCTTACGTTAGTGTTGTAAAACTCATAGGCAGAAAAGGTTGACTGCAGATTGTAAGAAGCCAGCATATTAAAGCCAACGCCATATGTAAGAATAAGAAAAACCGAGAAAACCACAGCAAGCCAACGGCTTTTTAAAGCGGCACTTATGTAGTAAGCAGGACCGCCGTAACATCCGTCTGCACCCTTTTTCTTAAAAATCTGAGCTAATGTGCTTTCTACAAAAGCAGAAGCACTGCCCACAATAGCAATAAGCCACATCCAAAAAACCGAACCAAAGCCGCCAAGGCAAATCGCAGTAGAAACACCGATAATGTTACCTGTGCCTACTCGTGATGCTGTAGAAACCATTAACGCCTGAAACGAAGACACCGAGCCCTTTTTGTCGGGCTTTTCGGTTACACAGCGTATTTGCTCCTTCAAAAGCCTGAACTGCACAAACTTTGTCCTTATAGTAAAGAAAATACCGCCAAGTATAAGAATAATAATCAGTATGTAGCTGTAAAGTGCATCATTAAGAAATGCAATAACCTGGTCGAACATTTTATCCACTCACTCATAAAAATCATGTTTTTATTATAGCTTATTACGGCAAGAGTGTCAAATTATAGCAAAATAAAACTGCTTCACAAAAGTGAAGCAGTTAATTGTTATAAAAGATGAGCACGAAGCTCCTCGGGGCTTTGTACGCTTAAAAGTGCAGGAGGAATATCAAATACAGTCTTACAGCCTGTGTCACCCTTAGCGGCCATTCTTACGGCAGCTCTTGCAAAGGCAACGATTACAGAAGCCGTAAACTCGGGATTAGAGTCAAGCTTCAAGCTATATTCTATAACATGGTTATTCTCTTTATTGGCACCTGTTTTGCCTGTGCGGATAACAAAGCCGCCATGGGGAATTCCGCTGTGGTCTCGCTTTAATTCCTCCATAGAAATAAAATGCACTGTTGTATCATAGTCTGCAAAATAGTTAGGCATTTCCTTGATTTCTCTTTCAATTTTAGCCTTGTCAGCATCCTCAGCGGCAACTACAAAGCATTCGCGTGTGTGCTTTTCGCGAGTTGTAAGCTCAGGAGCAGAGCCGCTTCGAACTGCATCAAGTGCAGCTTCTACGGGGATTGTGTACTGCTTTGCATCAATTACACCCTCAATACGGCGGATAGCATCAGAGTGACCCTGACTTACGCCCTTGCCCCAGAAAGTGTAATCCTTGCCCTCGGGCAAAACTGCAGATGCATAAAGTCGGTTAATAGAAAACATACCGGGGTCCCAGCCTGCCGAGATAATAGCAACCTTGCCACCCTCGATTGCCGCCTTGTTGACATTATCAAAATGCTCGGGAATTCTTGCGTGAGTATCAAAGCTGTCAACAACTGTGAACATCTTAGCAAGCTCGGGAGTCTGCTGAGGTAAATCTGTAGCAGAGCCTCCGCAGAGAATCATAACATCTATTTTATCGGTATAATTCTTGACGTCACTTACATGCTTAACCTCAACGCCCTCTGTACCGATTTTAAGGCTTTCGGGGTCGCGTCGGGTAAACACAGCAACTAAAGCCATATCGGGATTCTGGCGGATAGCATTTTCAATACCTCTGCCAAGGTTGCCGTAGCCGTAAATACCTACTCTTGTTTTCATAAACTATCAATCCTTTCCGGATACAAAATAAATATGTGCTTATTTTAACTCTATATTTAAAAGTTGTAAATAGTATGAGAAGAAAAATCATTTATATTTTTTAAAAAAATTATGTTTTATATTACCAAAGGTATATCTTTTCACAATAAATATTTACAATACTAATAACAGGCAATAGAAAAAGGACTTGAGTTTTATAAACTCAAGTCCTGTAGTTTTAATTAAAGAGAGCCGAGAATTCCGACAATAATTATGAAATAGAATGCCCAGAAAGCAGTAAAGGCAATACCTACGCCAAAGCCTACTCTGCCTAAGATAGAGCCAACCTTTGCTTTGCCGAAAATCTGACCGCCGTTTTCTGCCATAAACTGTGCAGCAAGCTTCTTGGCGATAGAACCGAAAATAATACCGGGAATACCGAACTCACAAAGTGCAATTGCTAAAATACCCTTAATAAGAAGGGAGCCTGCATCCACATTAGAAACAGGTGCAGCATTAAAAGTTGGTGTCTGCTGGTATGTAGGTGCCTGCTGATATGTAGGCTCCTAATAAGTGGGTGCCTGATATGTGGGAGCATAAACATTCTCGTTCACAGGTGTCTGAGGCTCAGCTACGGGTGCCTCTACTACAGGGGCTGCTACCTCAACGGGTGCCTCAACCGCAGGAGCTTCTGCTGTTACAGGTGTTTCTGCTACAGTGCCCATATTCAGTGCACTACCGCAATTAGCGCAAAAAGCCGCACCCTCAGCAGCCTGTGTGCCACATTTACTACAAAACATAATTCATTCTCCTCATCTGTTACTTAGTAAAAATATATTTAAATTCTTACGTAGATATGTTACCATAGTCTAAGATATACTTCAATAGTTTAAAAATAACTTTATAAAATCCGCACAATAAAGTGAAAATTTGTTTATTTAATTTTAAGGAGAAATGTAGTTATGGCTCTTTCTTTTTCTTTTTATAATCGCGACTGCCTTACGGTTGCAAAGGATTTAATCGGTAAAGTTTTGGTAAAAAAGACAGAAAACGGAGAGATACGGCTTAGAATTACCGAAACCGAAGGCTACCTTGGCGAAGCCGACACAGCATGTCACGCACACAAAGGCAGAACAAAACGCACAGAGGTTATGTATATGAAAGCAGGCACAATTTACGTTTATCTTTGCTACGGTATGCATTGGCTTTTGAATATTGTCACAGGTAACCCGGATGACCCTCAGGCGGTACTTATAAGAGCTTGTGAGGATTTTGAAGGCCCTGCAAAGCTTACCAAAAGGTTAGGCATTACAGGCGAATACAATCGAAAAGACATCACTGCCTGCGAGGATTTTTGTATCGAGGACGACGGCTTTAAGTGCAAAGTAGATACCAAAAAACGTGTAGGAATAAGTTATGCCTCCGAAGAAGACCAGAATAAACTCTGGCGGTTTGTTATAAAAGATAAAAAGCATCGGTAAAAACCGATGCTTAATTTATTTTTTTAACCACTTTGTAACGGGAGTTAACCACTTTTCGCATTTTGTGCAGGGATAAAGTACGTATTCAAACGGCTTTAAGGAAAGCACAATAGAAATCACTACCGAGCCTGCAATCATAATCACACCTAACCACAAGTCAGACATTGCCGACACTGCGAAGGGCAGCACAGTATACTGAAGTATATATAATACTTGTCGGTGAAGCGAGTAAACTGTTAAGGTTTTTGAACCTATATTGGTAAATACAGGTATTTTTTTGTTTGGCATAATACTAAGCACTGCAAAACCTACAAGAGAACTGAAAATATAACACCCTAACCTTAGCAACGCCCCAAAAGGGTACCAATCATCACCAAACTCAATATAAGGGTTATTACCCGAAAAAACATATCTTAAGCTAAGAATCCTATCCCCTACGGTAAAAATACCTAAAGTAAAAATTACCAGCACTATCCAGCTTACTGCTTTTACGTATTTTTTACTTATAAAGCAAAGCAGTCTGTCGCCTTCAAGCATATACCCCAAAAAGAAATAAGGATAAAAGGTAAACATTTTTGACAATGTAAGCACGTCGCCTATTTCGCTTACATAACCAACAGCTAAAGAAAGCAAAAGAGAAATCAAAAGCACCTTTTTACGGTTAAATCCCTTGATTAAATAAGTAAACGCCATAAACACAGCTGTGACAAATATATACCAAGGGGTACCCTTTTCCGTAATAAAGCTAAAACTTCCTTTTCCCCTGCAAAATATCAGTGTAATATGAATGGTAAGCTTTATAAAATAAAACAAAAGCATATAGGAAATTATTTTGTTTAACTTAAATCGAGGGGCATTAACAAAGCTTTTTGAAAAAAAACCTGTAAGAAACATAAACAGCGGCATATGAAAAACTGTCAGCCACAAATAAATATTGCTCAAAAACTGACTATCATTAATATACGCCGAAATTGCGTGTCCCAATACTACTAAAATCATAAGAAAAGCCTTTGTATTGTCCCACTTGGCAACTCGGTTTTGCGAAACACTCATTTTGTTCACCTCAGTTCATACATTATACAATAGTTTTAATTACATAGCAACAAAAAACTTGATTATTTAGTAAGGTAACGGGAATAATAAAAGCGACAGCTGAAAACTTAAAAGCTATCATAATTTAATTCAAGGAGAAAAAATATGAAAAAAGTAATTGCACTCTTGCTTGTTGCTCTTATGGCTGTGTCACTTGTGGCGTGCTCTATGGGCAAAAACGACACCACAACCACCACAAATGCCGCAGGCACAAACAATAACAGCAATAATAACGGAAATGTTACAGGCGGGACAAATAACTCTGCCAATAATAACAACAATACAAAAAACACAGAAAACATGCTCGAAAGTATGATTCCCGATGTCAGCACAAATGTCAGCACCGAGGGTCAGCGATAAAGACAGTTTCTGACATAAATTTCGGGAAGTGGGTAAAACTCACTTCCCTTTTTTAAATTTTGGTAAAATCTGTTGTAATTCTTTTTAAAAGGTGTATAATATGAGGCGACAACGAGGTTAATCGTATTATCGGTTATCCTTAATAAAAGAGGAATATGTATGAACATTATTGTAGTTGGTTGCGGTAAAATCGGTCAATCTATTATTTCAAGCCTTATCAGCGAAGGCCACGACGTAGTAGCAATTGACAAGGACCAAGAAATCATTGAAGAAGTAACTAATATTTACGACGTTATCGGTGTTTGCGGCATCGGCACTGACTGCGAAATATTAACCGAAGCAGGTGCTAATAAGGCCGATATATTCATTGCCGTTACAGGCTCCGACGAGCTTAATATGCTTAGTTGCTATCTTGCTAAGACCCTTGGTGCAGAAAACACCATTGCAAGAATCCGTAATCGCGAATATAACGAAAAAAGCCTTGGATTTTTACAACACGAGTTGGGACTTTCGATGTCAATTAACCCCGAATTTTTCGCGGCGCATGACATCTACAATGTTCTTAAGCTTCCCTCTGCTGCTCATATAGAAACCTTCTCCACCCGAAATTTCGAGATTATCGAGCTTGTGCTTCGTTCTGACTCTCCCCTTTCGGGCATGAAGATTATAGATTTAAGACGTCAGCACAAAGCAAAGTTTCTTATCTGTGCAGTTTGCAGAGAGGGCAAGGTTTATATCCCCGACGGTAATTTTGAGCTAAAAAGCGGCGACAAAATTGCCCTTACTGCCGCACCAAGCGAAATAATCAAACTACTTAAAAGTCTTAAAATCACCCAGCGTTCTGCTAAAAAAGTAATGATTTTAGGTGCAAGCCGCACAGGATATTACCTTGCAAGAATGCTTCTTTTGTCAGGCTGTTCGGTTGTAATTATCGACAAAGACCCTAAAAGATGTCAGGAAATCTGCGAAGCTCTGCCTAATGCAACGGTTATTTTAGGCGACGGTGCCCAGCAGGAGCTTTTACGCGAGGAAGGCATAAACAATGTTGACGCCTTTATTTCACTTACAGGTATGGATGAGCAGAATATTCTTATCTCTTACTATGCTCAAAGCGAAAACGTGCCTAAGGTTATTACCAAGGTTAACCGAAATGAATTTGTGCCTCTTGCCACAGGCTTAGGACTTGATACAATTATTTCTCCCAGAAGAACCATTACCGACGTAATTTTAAGATACGTCAGAGCTCTTAAAAACTCTGTGGGAAGTAACGTTGAAAAGCTTTACAAAATTATGGACGGCAACGCCGAAGCACTTAAATTTAACGTTCGAGAGGACTTTAAGTATATAAACACCCCCTTAAAGGATATAAGCTTTAAGTCGAATATTCTTATTGCAGGAATACTACGCAACCGCAAGGCTATGGTGCCTACAGGCGACAGCGTTATTCTTCCCGGTGACAAGGTTATTGTTATAAGTACCGAGCACAGGCTTTACGACCTTGCAGATATTATTAAATAAGAGGTTTATATGAATCGCAGAATGGTACTAAACACTGTGGGGCATATTATTTTAGCAGAAGCCGCACTTCTGATTTTGCCCGCTATAGTGTCGGTTATTTATTTAGAACAATGCGTATGGGCATTTCTTATTACCATAGGCATTGCGTTAGCTTTAGGCTTGGTTTTTAAATTTGTCTCTAACCCCGGCAACAAGGTTATTTACGCCAAAGAAGGCTTTGTAATTGTTACATATGCTTGGATTTTGATGTCGGCAATTGGAGCTTTACCCTTCTTTTTAAGCGGTGAAATTCCAAATTATGTAGACGCCTTCTTCGAAACCGTCTCAGGCTTTACTACTACAGGTGCCTCTATACTTACAGATATTGAGGCTATGAGCAGAGGACTTCTTTTCTGGCGAAGCTTTACGCACTGGATTGGCGGTATGGGCGTAATTGTATTTGTTATGGCGATTATTCCTAACATAGCCGACCGTTCGATGCATATTATGAAGGCAGAGGTTCCCGGTCCTACCGTTGGTAAATTGGTGCCCAAAGCAAGGGATACCGCAAAAATCCTTTACCTTATTTATATCGCCATGACAGTTATAATGATTGTCATGCTTTTATTCGGCGGAATGCCGCTTTTTGATAGCATAGTTCACGCTTTCGGCACAGCAGGCACAGGCGGTTTTGGTATAAAATCTACAAGTATAGGCGGCTACAACGCCTACTGCCAATGGGTTATTACCGCTTTTATGCTTATATTCTCTCTTAATTTCAATCTTTACTACCTAATACTATTAAGAAAGTTTAAGACTGTACTAAAAAGCACCGAGCTTTGGTTTTTCCTGGGTCTTGTAGTAGTGTGTATTGCTATTATCACAGTTGATATAGCTCCTATGTACGCAAGCTTTGAAGAAACCATAAGAACCTCGTCGTTTCAGGTTGCCACAATTATTTCTACTACAGGATATGCAACAGCTAACTTTAACACATGGCCAAGCCTCAGCAAGGCAATTTTGCTTATGCTTATGATTATAGGCGGTTGTGCAGGCTCGACTGCAGGCGGACTTAAAAATGCCAGAGTTGTAATGCTTATTAAAACCGTCCACCGCGAGCTTAAAAAGCTTTTACATCCTCGTTCTGTGCGAGCTGTAAGCATGGAAAGCAAGCGTGTTGACGAGCAAACCTTAGGCGGAGTTACTTCTTACTTTGCAATTTACGTAATGTGCGTTATCGGCATTTTTGTGCTTCTCAGTATGGAGCCTTTTGGAATTGAAACCAACCTTTCGGCAACTCTTGCCTGCTTTAATAACGTTGGCCCCGGTTTTGGTGCGGTTGGTCCTATTGGCAGCTACGCTGATTACTCTATTTTCTCGAAGCTGCTTTTGTCTTTGGCAATGCTTTTGGGACGACTTGAGATTTTCCCACTTGTTTTAGGACTTAATCCTCTTGTTTGGAAAAAAAGATAATTTTTAAAGGAAATTCTATGAGTAAAAACGGTATTATTTTTGATTTAGACGGAACCTTGTGGGACTCCTGCGTAGCTATTCTGCCTTCATGGCAGAAGGTTATAACCGCCCATGGTATTGACAGACCGCCCCTAACAGAAGAGGAAATGGGAACTTACATGGGAAAAACGGTAGAGCAAATTGCACCCTTGATGCTTCCTATGCTGACTGTCGAGGAAGGTGTCGCTATTATCATGGAGGGCTGTGAAGAGGAGTGCGACGAGCTTAGACGTAACGGCGGCACCCTTTATGAAGATATAATCGAAACACTTTATACACTAAGCAAGGACTACAGCCTTTACATTGTCAGCAACAGTCAGGACGGATATGTGCAGACCTTTGTAGACCACTATAAGCTTCACGATATAATCGAAGATTTCGAAATGGCAGGCAGAACAGGCAAGTGCAAGGGCGACAACATAAGGCTTGTAATCGAAAGAAACAACCTTTCAAAAGCTGTTTACGTTGGCGACACTGTTATGGATAAGGAAGCCGCAGACAAGGCAAAGGTTCCCTTTGTTTTCGCATCTTACGGCTTTGGCGACGTAAAAAATCCCGACTTCACCCTTACTAAACCTGCAGACCTTATCAAAATCGCAAAAGACTACTTTAATCAATAATCACACATATAAAAAGACAGCTGAAAAAATCAGCTGTCTTTTTTATTTGCTTTGCGTTATTCAATTACAAAGTTATCAAATCCGAGGTCACGAATAGTTACAGGGAAAGCTGTACCTTGTTCCTCGTAAATTGCCAATGCGGCGTCGATGAAAATAAGAGTATATTCAAGGCACTCGTCCTCGGGAATTTCATCGATATAGTAGTAATACTCTATGTTGCTGATACTATCAAGCTCAAGAGAATAAGACTCTCTGTTGCAGGTACCGATAGCCTCAAAGTAGCCCTGAGAGCTCATATAGAAGGAAAAATCTTCTTCCTCAGTTGAAAAACCGATTGAGATAACATCTACACCATCCTCAAAAGCAACTGCATAAGTAAGAATAATGCTTTTTTCTTTTTCATTATAAAAAACGCCGTAACCATCGCTTTCGTATCCTGTATCTACATCTATGCAATAGCTGTCCATTTCCTTAACATACTCGCCGTTTTTCTTAATATAGTCACCTAAACGGCTGATAGGATACTCTAAGTATCTCTCCTTACAAACCTTACAAACACCATCTTTTTTGAAATCGTGCTTTCCTGTTGCTTTAACTACGTTATCTTTGTAGCTATGGTAGCAATTTTTGCAATCATAAAGTGTGTAGCCGTCGTCAACACAGGTTGCTTTTACTTGCTTAACGTCGTAATCGTGACCCTTTGCCTCTACTATATTTTCCTTACGCTCGTCTCCGCAGATACAGCTAAAGTAAGTGTAACCCTCGGTTTCGCACTTAGCCTCAACTACAAGCTCCATATAATCGTGCACGTGGGTACCTGTTTCATACACAAGGTGCCAGATTAAAGACTCAACCTCGAAGCTTGCAAGGTACTTCTGAAGAGTTGTAGCATCTCTTACGTTAACCTTTCCGTTATTGTCAACGTCAGCAAGCATTTGTGACTTTAATGAAAAAGTAATTATCCTTGCGGTGCACTTCTGAATTGCAGTTGCGTCCTTAACGTTTATTTTATCGTCGTCATTTACATCGCCGATATATCCGATTACCATGCCATCAACAGAATATGCAGGCACCTTAGGCTCGTCGGAAATGACGATTTTTGCTTCATCCGTAGTTGCTTCGTCAGCTGTTGCCACAACCTCGGTTGCTTCCTCGGCAGAAGCAGTAAACATTGTTAAGCTCGCCGCAGATAAAATTACCAGCATAGCAAGTATAATGCTCATTGTCTTTTTAATCATGGTATCTCCTCTTTTCAGATAAAATCAGAATGATTTTTCGCTCATTCTTTGTTTACTATTTTAGACTACCAATAACCGTTTGTCAATAATTATTTTAAAATATTAGACAAAAAGCCTTATGAAGTTTTTTCGTTACTTCATAAGGCTAATTTTTTTAAAACAAGCTTTTAATCCAACCCCAAATCGTAAATCCGTCGGCAAATTCAAAGCTTACTATACCAACAATAAAAATAAACAGTATAACCGTAGGCAAAACGTAGGTCATATAAGGCTTCATCCACTTTTTAAGCTGAAGTCCTTTACCGGTATTGGCTTCATTAAGGAAATTATCAAAACCCCACCCCTTTTTACTAACACAGAAAAGCACGTAGCATAATGCACCAAGAGGTAACAGACAGTTAGTAACAAGAAAATCCTCTAAATCAAGGATAGAAGATTTACTTGTAAAAGGAGTAAATCCTGACCACAGATTAAAACCTAAAGCACAAGGCATAGATAGAACAAGAATTGCAACACCGCAAATAATACAAGTTTTAATTCTTCCCCAGCCGGTAAGCTCCTTAATGCAGGCTAAAATATTTTCAAATACCGCAATAACAGTAGACATTGCCGCAAAGAACATAAAAAGAAAGAACAAACTTCCCCATATTCTGCCGCCTGCCATATTATTGAAAACTTTTGCCATTGCAACAAACAAGAGTTTCGGACCTACGGTAGGCTCTACGTCAAAGGTATAACAAGCAGGGAAAATAATAAGTCCTGCAGTAATTGCAACAAAGGTGTCAAGTATAAGGATATTTATACTTTCGCCCATAAGCGAGCGTTCTTTATCGATGTAACTACCGAAAATTGCCATAGACCCTATGCCAAGGCTAAGCGTGAAGAAAGCCTGATTCATTGCACCAACTATTACTTCACCATTAATCTTTGAAAGGTCAGGTTTTAAATAGAAAGTAAGTCCTTCTTTTGCGCCACTAAGTGTAAAGCTGTTTACAGCAAGCACCACCATCAGAAGTAAAAGTACAATCATCATATATTTGGTTGCTCGCTCAACACCCTTTTGAACTCCGAAAGAAAGAATTACAAAACCAAGCACAACTACAATTGCCATGAATCCTACTGTTATAGCAGGGCTTGAAAGCATATTATCAAAAAGCTGAGCCGATACCTCGTTTGTAATGCCCGTCATATCGCCTTTTAGAAAGCTTATGAAATAATAAAGTATCCATCCCGAAACCGAGGTGTAAAACATCACTAATATCACGTTCGCCGCCAAAGCTCCGTAACCATGAAAATGCCACTTCTGTCCCTTTTTCTCAAGCTTTTGATACAGCCTTACTGGACTCGCCTGACTTGCTCTTCCCAATGAAAACTCCATTACCATTACAGGAAGCCCTAATAAAAACAAAAAGAATAAATACACAAGTACGAAGGCACCGCCGCCGTACTGCCCCGCCATCCATGGGAATTTCCAGACATTTCCCACACCAATAGCACAGCCGGCACTTAAAAGAATAAACCCCAAGCGACTGCCTAAGCGTTCGCGTTGCTCCATAGAATCACCTAATTTCAAAACATATGATGATTTTATCAAATTTACGTGTTGTAGTCAATGGAAATAAAAAAAGAAGACGCACATAGGTGTCTTCAATACAAATCTATTACTGTTATCGGTAAATTATCAACCTTCAATTCTAAACCATCATATCTAATCTCATATACAGAATACTCTTCAGCTTCATTGGGTTTATATGCCAGCATAGGCTTTCCTGTATCATTTAGAAAGACATCCACATTTCCGTGTTCTATAGTAAAAATACCACTACATTTTACAACGGGTACACCATCAATAATATTAATCACAGAAATAGTAATGGTGAAAATACCGCTGGTAGGACCATACCCTAAAACAATAATATCAGTAATGCCGTCTTCATTAATATCACAAACTTTAGGTGAAGAAATAGCATTATTAATATAAACACTGCCTTTTTCGCTGACTATAATCTTAGCATTAATATACCCTGTATTTTCAGGTATTTTCGAAATATTCTCGTCATATTCAAATCTATGGACCGGTGCAAAAAAATACTGAGCACCGGTAGCTTCAAAAAAGCCGTCGGGTGTTCGCTCTAATAAGTAAAATACTGCCTCATCATCAATTATATTTAAAGTCTCCGCCCCAGTAAGAGCACCTTCGCTCTCAAAATTTACCGCTGTATATCCAGTAACGCTACAACCATTTATGCTATTAGTATTATCAGTTATCTGAATCATCACATCCTCTTTATATAGAAGAATATCATACATATTGCGTTTACATTCAAAGCCATCTGCAACCATAAAGTTAATATAATCATCAAGCATATCAGATGTTACATTCATATAGTACACTGTATTATCATGCATAGAAGAAACTTCAAAATCGGGAAAATAAGAAACATCTACTGTTAAACTTTCAGAATTCTCACAATAAGTCTCTTGATTATTACCAATATTAATATCAAGACTACATCCAGAAACCAAAAGTACAATAAGAATTACAAAGAAAAGGAACTTTTTCATTCATCAACCTCCTGTCTACTTGGTTACACTGCTATGGTATCACACTAATGTTTAAAAGTCAAGAAAAAAGCTCAGATGACAAAACATCTGAGCTTCTAATCATACGATAACTCTGTAACCCCATGAGGTACAAAAATAAATCACATAATAAAAAAATTTTAACAAGTGATAAAAATTAAATAATTCAATAAATCAAAAACCGAAAATACGAATCATCATATCATTAATAAAATTAAAAATCAAATTTAAAATATAATGTTCATCCCTATTCTTTTTAGATACAAAATAAACAATGAGGATGCCCAACAAAATTAAAAAAATAAAAATAAAGATAATTGATAAAACAGCTTTATCTATAAACATTAAAATAACCGAACCGAAAAATAATAAAACAAGAAAAATAATTAAGCAATAAAACAAAAAGTTTTTATGTTTTATTCTATCAGACTCTTCAGCTAACTCTAAGACTCGTTTATGTTCTCTATAATCGGTATCTTGTGATTTGTCAGAATCCGTCTTAACATATGTTATAGAGGAAATATTAAGATTGCTTTCATTACATTGATTTTGTTTTTTCGGATACTTCCCACTATCCGAAGGAAATCTCGCTTGCATAATTATCACTCCAAATAGTAAATAAAAAGAAATATTCAATTTTAATCTATATAAAAGCACTTCGTAAAAGAATCATCGAAACACTACGTGAAGATTTTACACTATTGTTATTTTTATTACAATAGCGTAAAATAAAATTCTACTTTTTATATGTAAATTTGTTATTTTGTTAAAAAAATATAGGGAATTACCATAAAATATGGTAATTCCCTAACTGGCTCCCCCAGTTGGACTCGAACCAACGACAACTCGGTTAACAGCCGAGTGCTCTACCGACTGAGCTATGGAGGAATATATATGTTGGCATCTTCCTATTTTCCCAGGCCGTTGCCAGCCAAGTATCTTCGGCACTACAGAGCTTAACTTCTGTGTTCGGAATGGGAACAGGTGTACCCTCTGCGTCATCAACACCAACTATAGTATATGTACAAACTGCGAACATTATGCAGTAAATACCTAAAATGGTGACTCGTGGGGGAATCGAACCCGCGTTACCGGAGTGAGAGGCCGTTGTCTTAACCGATTGACCAACGAGCCAGATTGGTGCACCATCAGGGACTCGAACCCGGGACACCC
>JAFUPE010000090.1 GCA_017481395.1 Ruminococcus sp.
ACACACCAATAGTAGCCCATATTAAAGGCACAGAACGAGAACATCATTGAGAATACAACCAATGAAAGGTCGTCTCGTTTTGTAATAATCCTGAAAGCAATTGCAGTAAAACCGCCCATACATGCAATTTTAATAACTGTAATAAGAGCAAGATACTCTACAAGCCAAGCCTCAGGAACAATTACAGAAAGGAAGTTAAGAGGGCTTAAGAGGTAGTAGGACATAACCAAGATAAAGTTGGAGCCCATACCGATTACCCAGGAATGAAGCAGACTGCCGCCTGACTGCAGCTTTTCGTGGAGCTCCACAAGGAAGGGGTAATACTGATGCCAAAGGTCAATAACAAGCATCTGCTTGTCACCCCAGGGGTTTGACCAGTCGGGCTTAGGAGTAGTGATTCCCCAGGATGGGAAAATCTGCGCAAGTCCGTGGGCAACAGAGTCTACCATGGTTTTGAAAATTCCGAAGGGTGCAATGTCGAAAGCCGCAAAGCCTACCGCCATAATTACAAAGGGAACTATAAATGACAGAAGTATAAATCTGTTTTCATAGAAGAATCCCTTTTTCTCTGCCTTGGGTGCACCTAACTTTTTACCCGAAGCAGGATTTGAGAGTTTTTTTGCTTTAGTCATAATATCTCCTTTTCATCGAGATTTTTACATACATAATTATAATACCACTTTTCACATTTAGAGTAAATATGTTTTTAAAAAATATATCACACAAAAAACATAGACTTTTTGTGTAGACTTTGATATAATAAACTTTATTGAGGTGATGAAAAATGAAAACTGTTGATTTGGTTGTTCCTTGTTATAATGAGGAAGAGGTGCTTCCTGCTTTTGTTGAAGAAACAAACAAGGTAATTGCCACACTTCCCCAGTATAAATTCAGATACATTTTAGTAAACGACGGCAGCCGGGATAATACTCTGCTGGTTATGACTCAGCTTGCCAAGAAGTACGATAACGTTAAGTATATTTCATTTTCCCGCAATTTCGGCAAAGAAAGTGCAATGTACGCAGGCCTGGAGCATACAGATGCCGACCTGGTGTTCGTTATGGACGCTGACTTACAGCATCCCCCTGCAATGTTCCCTGCAATGCTTCAGGAGATTGAAAACGGCCACGATTGCTGTGCTCTTTACAGAGAAAAGCAGAAGGGTGAGTCTTTTATAAGACAGGCAATTTCAAAAATGTTCTTTGCAATGCAGAATGCAACAAGCAAGGTTAAAATGCCTAACGGTGCCGTTGATTTCAGAGTTATGAAACGTGAGATGGTTGACTCAATCCTGAGAATGGGTGAGGTTCAGCGATTCTCCAAGGGCATTTTCTGCTGGATTGGCTTTGACACCAAGTGGCTTCCTTATGAAAATGTTGAGCGTACCATCGGCACATCAAGCTGGAGCTTCTGGGGGCTTTTCAAATATGCTTTCGACGGCTTCACAGCTTTTTCTGTTACGCCCTTAAAGCTTCTTTACATTTTAGGTATCCTTATGCTTTTAGGCGGTGTGGGTACGTCGGTTGCTATGATTGTTATGGCAATTGTAAGCGGAGGTTGCGGTTATTTCCTGCCGGTTCTCACTGCTATACTTTTTGCCGCAGGTATTATTGAGGTATCTTTGGGCATTATCGGTGAATACTTGGGCAGAGTTTACTTTGAGGTTAAGGAAAGACCCATCTACATAGCCAAAGTTAAGAATATAGAAAAACCTGAGAGGTAAAAATGGCTAAGAATAAAGAAAATAAAACAATGCCCGAAGAAAAACAGGGCTTTGTTAAAAGAATGTTTTTTAAGTACAAGGAAATCATAATGTATTTGATTTTCGGTGTGCTTACAACGGTTGTAAGCTGGGGCAGTTACGCACTTTTCGAAATGGCTTTTAAAAATGCCATTGTAGACGTAAATGTGCTGGTGGCAGTCTCAAATGTGCTTTCATGGGTTGCGGCTGTGCTTTTTGCTTACATTACCAACAAGCTTTTTGTTTTTGAGAGCAAAAGCTTCAAGCCTACCACTGTGTTTAAGGAAATGGGTCTTTTCGTAGGCTCACGCCTTATTTCAGGTGCAGTTGAGTGGGTTGGCGTTCCTCTTTTAGTGTGGATTGGCCTTAATCAGACCATTTTCGGCGTAGAGGGTATGGCTTCTAAGGTTCTTGTAAGTGTAATTGTTGTTATCCTCAACTACATCTTAAGCAAACTCATTGTATTCAAGAAAGAAAAAGCTAAGAAAAAATAATTTAATTTTATATATGACAAAAGCTCCTTCGGTTTCCGAGGGAGCTTTTGCCTTTACAAGGGGTTTTCTATTCACACATCTCTTAAAGAGGGGACAGCAAATATAAAATTAATAGTCATTGGGTGAGTTCTGATAGGTGTTTACTTCTACCGCAAGCTTTTCTACACCTTCGATTAAATCTTTGTCGATTTCAAGGGCAACGTGGAATGAACCAACATCGTCGGTAACACCTGAGCCGAAAGCAGGGTGGCTTTCGCCGTATTCTACAAAAAGAGTGTCTCCCTCACGGTAAACTCCCGAAACAAAACCCTTTACCATACCTGTGTGGTAATTGCGGTAAATGTGAACCAAGGCTTTTTCTTCAAAAAATTCCTCGGTATACTCTTTGTCTGAGTTTATAGGATAGGATCTGTACTGCTCTATATTAATAATAAGTCGGTCAGAATTGCCGAAGTCTGAGCAGTAGCCTAAGTCAACTTCTTTGTAGCTGATGCTGTCAGCAGAAACGGTAACAGACTCATAAACTGTGGGAGTTATAAGTTTTGCAATCTGTTTTTGCAGTAAGGTTGCATCCTTTACGTTTATCTTGTGGTCGCGGTTAAGGTCTGCACTTCGCTCAAAAAGCTCAAGGCTGTAAATCTTATTAACGCTTTCAAGTTTTGCTGTGTATTTCTGCAGGAAGGTTGCATCCTTGACGTTTACCTCAAAGTCACCGTTTGTGTCACCGTTTTTAAGGAGTGCTTCGCCGTTTAAGGCTCTCAGTGCCGGCTCAAGACCGTCAACCTTTGCGTAGTAAGCTTCTTCTATTGTATATACCAAATCCTGATTGTAAAGGTAAATAAGATATTCGCGATGGTCACGGGTGTAGCTGGGGTTATAGTAGGTATATTCACCGAAATCTTTGCGGTATGAGAAGGTTTTCTTTGTGGTGCCATAGGTGGCAAATACAAGCTTGAAGTTTTTACTTTCATCCTCGGTTGAGGGGAAATACTCACTTATTTCTCGGTATGCCAGACCACCGTCAGGAGTCTGGGGAGTATAGCCGACAAGCTTTTCGCACTCTTTAACATATTCGCTCCACAGATTTAATATAAAATTCGGATGTTTGTCGGGGTAAGTCTCTGCCGAAGCAGGCAAAACCGCCGAAACCATAATAATCATAGTAAGGATTAGTGCAAAAATCGGAATAAAAGCCTTTTTCATAATTGACACCTCCTGAGGTCAATTAGTTTTTAGTGCATACGAATACAATATAGTTACTTCCGTAATTGTTGTCGGAATCAATGAATATTGTGTTTGGTGAGCATGTATATCCGTTGGGAGCATAGGTTTGTTTTACATAAATGTTGGGGCGGTATCCGACACTTGAAAAAGTGTAGTCGCCGTTGGCATTTGTTTTTACGGTAATGTAGTTGCTTGGGCTGTAATAGAGAGTAACTTTTGCACCCTTAACTACATTGCCGTTCTGGTCAAGTACCTTGCCGTAAACAGTAATTCTTGCGGTAGGCGATACTGTCGGCTCTGTAGGCTCCATAGGTATCTCGGTTTCAGGTCCCCAGTTTTCTGTAGCGGGCTCTGTGCAACAGGGCTCGGTTACAACCGGCTCTGTGGCAGAAGGCCAATGGGGGGGGTTATATTCAGGTTCGTCAGGTTGTGCTGAATCCGTTGCGTTTGTTGCAGGCGATGGGGGCATTGTAACATCGGGTATTACAATAGGAGGCCTGCCGGGACCTGTCTGAGGTAAGTCGGGTTTGGGATAATCGGGACTTGTTGGAGGTAATTCGGGTTTTGGGTTTCCGTCTATTGCTCCGGTTGCCACA
The DNA here is from genome assembly GCA_017481395.1 of Ruminococcus sp. The sequence goes on from JAFUPE010000090.1 coordinate 4,056, forward strand.
GGTTCTGTAACGACTTCAGAGGGCAATGTAGGCAATACCACAGGTTTTGTAGGTTTAACTGTGGGCAGTGTAGGTCTGATTATGGGTAATGTGGGTTTAAGTGTCGGTGAGTTGGGGCCGATTACAGGTACAGTGGGTTTTTCGGCAGGGTCAGTAGTCTGAGGCTTGGTGCCGTCTATAGGGGCGGTGCTGTTGCCTATTGTGCCCTGGGGTTTTGAGTTGCCTGTAATATGCTCCGCAGAGTCAGAGGGCTCGCCCTGACTTGTTGCGTTACCGCTTAAAGTAACTTCGGTGGGTTCTGTGTAGCTGTGGGGTTTTGTGCCGATTACATTGGGGTCGGGTGTAAGCACTCCCGATTTCCAAATACCAAAGGCACCCATTACAGCCAAACAAATGGCGCATAGGGAAAGACTTGCGTTCAGAGCAATCTTTTTCTTTCTCTTTACAGACGCTACGTATTCGTCACGCCTTGCGAATACGGCGTCTGCCATATCCTTATAATTTTTCATAAATAAAGCCTTCCTTGTTAAGTTCTGATTTTAACGACTGTTTTGCTCGATATAAAAGGGTTTCTACATTTCGGACTGATTTTTTTAGAACCATTGCGGTTTCCTGATTACTGAAATTTTCAAAATATACAAGCCAGAGAACCTGCTTGTACTGAGGGCTTAGCCTGCCCATTGCTTTGTGAAGTGTAAGCTGGTCTTCTTTTTTTATGTACTGTGCCTCTAAATTTTCGGTTTCCTCTTTAATCTCGGGCAGTTCATCGTAAGAAATCTCAGGTGCCTTGCGTTTTCTTAAATAGTCAAGGGCAATGTTTCTGCCGATGGCATAAAGCCAGGTTTTAAACGAGGATTTGCCCGAAAAACGGGGTTTTTTTGTAACGATTTTTACGAAGGTGTCCTCCGCTAAATCTTCCGCAATAAAAATGTTTTCAGTAAAATTGTTAAGGTAAAGTATCAGTCCGTCCTTATAGTCCTTTATAATTTCGATAAAGCCGTTGTCATCACCATCAAGGAAACGGCGGTAGCTACAAGCACCGTTATCCATTGATATGCTCCTTTCCCCTTGCTTGGCTCTTTCACTTATTAGACGTAAGTTTCTTAAAAAACTCACACCCAAAATTATAACTTTTTTAAACTTTGTTTACTATATGCAAAAATCAACAAAGTTTTTAGGTAAAATTATACAATTCGAGCATTTGAACCCCGCCGTGTCGCTTTTTTAAAAAAATGTGATAATACTTATTATTTGCTTTGGTGTGATAGTGTTTTTTTGTGG
>JAFUPE010000091.1 GCA_017481395.1 Ruminococcus sp.
ACAGAGTTCAGGATTATGCTGATAAGTTCGGTGTACCTTTCTATGCAGGCGAGAAGCCTTGGGGTGTTAAGGCTGACATCATTATGCCTTGTGCTACTCAGAACGAGGTAGGCATGGCTGAGGCTGAGAAAATCGTTGCTAACGGCGTTAAGTACTATGTTGAGGTTTCCAACATGCCCACAACAAACGAGGCTGTTGAATACCTTAAGGAGAATAAGGTTACTGTTGCTCCTTCTAAGGCTGTTAACGCAGGCGGCGTTGCAGTTTCAGGTCTTGAGATGAGCCAGAACTCTATGCGTTACAACTGGAGCGCAGAGGAAGTTGATGAGAAGCTTAAGAGCATTATGAAGGCTATCTACAAGAACTCCTACGATGCAGCTAAGGAGTACGGCATGGAGGGTGACCTGGTTGCAGGTGCTAACATTGCAGGCTTTATTAAGGTTGCAGAGGCTATGAAGGCTCAGGGTTGCGTTTAATTTATACATTCCCTTAAATTAAGGCGTAATATAAATTCAAATTTAAAACAGGCACTTCTTTGCGAGGTGCCTGTTTTTTGTAACAGAAAAACAGCTCCGTTTTATACGGAGCTGTTTGCTATTTGATTGATTATGTTTATGAGAGTTTACACTGTACCCATTTTTGAATGTTAGAGATACCGTCGCCGGGAAGCACCTCAACATAAGAGGTAACGTTTTCCTCTTTTGTGTGGTAATAGGTGGTTACAGTTTCTTTGTCACGGAATCTGTACTCTACGTGAGTCTGGGCAGGAACAGTTGTTGTTTCGCCGAAGAACCACTGATTCTCTTTTTTTGTTTATATTTGTGTAAAACTCAAGGTGCTATTTTAGAAAGACAAAACACTCTTGCCTAAAATGTATAATATGTGCTATAATTTTAATGAGTAAGCTTTATTTTCAGAAACAGGTGAGATAATTTGAACTTTCCTCAGGATAAAATAAGAAATTTCAGCATCATTGCCCACATTGACCACGGCAAATCTACCCTTGCTGACAGAATTCTGGAGCACACCTCGGCTGTAAGCCAGAGGGATATGCAAAGCCAGCTTCTGGACAATATGGATTTGGAAAGAGAAAGAGGCATTACTATCAAAGCCCGTGCAGTTACCCTTAAGTACACTGCTGATGATGGCGAGGATTACCTCTTTAATCTTATCGACACCCCCGGTCACGTTGACTTTAACTACGAGGTAAGCCGTTCTCTCGCGGCTTGCGAGGGTGCGGTATTGGTTGTTGACGCGTCTCAAGGTATAGAGGCTCAAACTTTAGCCAACACTTATCTTGCTGTTGACACAGGTCTTGAAATTGTGCCCGTTGTAAATAAAATTGATTTGCCCAGTGCTGACCCTAAAAGGGTTAAGAACGAGATTGAGGATATTATCGGTATTCCCGCTGAGGATGCTCCCGAAATTTCGGCAAAGGCAAATATTAATATTCACGCTGTATTAGAGCAGATTGTAAATATGGTGCCTGCACCCACAGGTGACGCAAATGCTCCCTTAAAGGCTATGATTTTCGACTCCTACTATGATTCCTACAAGGGTGTAATTATTTACGTAAGAGTTAAAGAGGGTACCATAAAGGTTGGCGACGAGTTTAAATTGATGCAGACGGGCTCGGTATTTAACGTTGTTGAGTGCGGCCATATGCTTGCTACATCCCTTGACCCTGTGGGCGAATTAAAGGCTGGCGAGGTTGGATACATTACCGCTTCTATCAAAACCTTGGGTGACGCCAAGGTTGGCGACACAGTTACACTTACATCTAATCCTGCTGACGAGCCTTTGCCCGGCTACCGCGAGATTCAGTCAATGGTATTCTGCGGTGTTTATCCTGCTGACGGAGCACGTTACGGAGACCTCAGAGATGCTCTGGAGAAATTAAAGCTCAACGATGCATCCCTTACTTACGAGGCAGAAACCTCGGTTGCTCTTGGCTTTGGTTTTCGTTGCGGTTTTTTGGGGCTTCTTCATATGGAGATTATTCAGGAGCGTTTAGAGCGAGAATTTAACCTTGACCTTATTACCACAGCTCCCTCTGTAAGCTATCGCATTACCTTTACCGACGGCACTGTGAAGATGATTGACAACCCCACAAACTACCCTGACCCTGCATTGATTGCTTCTACAGAAGAACCTATTACAAATGCACACATCTATTCTCCTACCGAGTACGTTGGTAATATTATGGAGCTTTGTCAGGACAGACGCGGTAACTTTAAGGGTATGACATATATAGACTCTGACAGAGTTGACATCCACTACGAGCTGCCTCTTGCAGAGATTATATACGATTTCTTCGATACCCTAAAAGCCCGAACAAGAGGTTACGCCTCTTTTGACTACGAGCTTAAGGACTATCAGGAAAGCAAGCTTGTTAAGCTTGATATTATGCTTAACGGCGAGGTCGTAGACGCACTTTCCTTTATTATACATGCAGACAAAGCTTACCCCAGAGCAAGAAAAATGGCAGAAAAGCTTAAGGATAAAATCCCCCGTCAGCTTTTCGAGGTGCCCATTCAGGCTTGTATCGGCGGCAAGATTATTGCCAGAGAAACCGTTAAGGCTATGAGAAAAGACGTTCTTGCCAAGTGCTACGGTGGCGACATTACCCGAAAGAAAAAGCTGCTTGAAAAGCAGAAAGAGGGTAAAAAACGAATGCGTCAGCTGGGTACTGTTGAAGTGCCTCAGGAGGCATTTATGGCTGTGCTTAAGCTTGATACTGATTAAGCGTGCCAAAGCACACAATGAAATAAATCCTTGACGGGCTTTATGAAATATCCTTCGGATATTAAGTATTGCTACGCAATATGAAGTACGCTTTGTGTATAGGATTTATTTTACTTCATATTTTCAAAGAAAATACTTCATTAAAAAACCACCGCAGACTTAAGCTAAAGTCTGCGGTGGTTTCAGTTTTGAAATTTTAAAAATTTATTTTATCTCTTGTTCCAGATTATCGAAATCCGGCGTAGAAAAGAATTCTCCCAAACTGATATCCAAACCATCACAAAATTTTTTGATTGTGATAATTGATATATCCCTTCTCTTTTCGTCTAACATACTGTATGCTGTGGAAGGAGTTACCCCCGAAATATTAGCAAGTTCGTTGATTTTGATGTTTCTTTCTTTGCACAGGTCAACGAATCTTTTTGCAACAACATCCTTAACGCCCATTAGCTATCACCTCAGGATAATTGTAAAAAAATATTCGCATTTGCGTATACGCACTTGCGTAATCGTTAGAGGCGTGTTATAATTATTATGTAAAATTAATTTATAATTATCAGGAGGATGTTATGAATAACCATACATACACAATGAAATGGCATAATTTTTTGATTTACTTTGTTCTTATTGCAGGTGCAATTATAAATATTTTAAATGGATTGGCGTATATGTTTGGTGTACACTCAGCCTATAATATACCTGAATCGTTCGATTTTATTTTTGGCTCTGCTGTTATCGGAGCAGCCGTCGTTATGATAATTGCTCGGCAAAAATTAGCAACTTTTTCACCCGATGGCCCGAAATGGCTTATGATAAATTATGGTGTTGGTATCGGGCTGGATGTTTTATATTATGTTTGTTATTGGATGATAACCGAAACAAATGCTTTTACCTTTTTTGCTTTTGCAAAATTGGTTGCCAATGTAATTGTAATGCTTGCAAGCAGTAAGTACTATGAAAACAGAGCTGAACTTTTCAGTGACAAAGCAAAAGATAGTAATATCCCACTAAATATTAATACAAGCAACAATGATGACGTTGCGAAAAAACCAGATTTGATAACGAGATTGAAATCCGATTGTGAAATCAAAGAGAATAATAACAACAAAAGAAAAGTATGCCCTAATTGCGGTACAAAACAAGCACTTGATAGAACGTATTGTTTCAGGTGCGGAGAAAAGTTTGAGTAGTATAGATACCCTGCCATCGGCAGGGTATTGCTTTTGGATAAAAAAACAAGCCCCGATAAAATCGGAGCTTGTGTATGAGAAATAAATAATTATCTCTTTGAGAACTGGGGAGCTCTACGTGCGCCCTTAAGACCGTACTTCTTACGCTCTTTCATTCTGGGATCACGTGTGAGGAAGCCGGCCTTCTTAAGTGTAGCACGAAGTGCTTCGCTGTCGTACTGGAGAAGTGCACGGGAAATACCGTGACGGATTGCACCAGCCTGACCTGTAACGCCGCCGCCTGCAACTCTGCAAACTACGTCAAACTTTGCGCCTGTCTCTGTAAGCTCAAGAGGCTGACGAACAATGAGTTTGAGTGTCTCGAGACCGAAGTAATCGTCGATGTCTCTGTCGTTGATTGTGATTTTGCCTGTACCCTGATAAAGGCGAACGCGAGCTACAGAGCTCTTTCTTCTGCCTGTACCATAGAAATAAGGTGCCTTATCGTACATTGTTGTGTCCTCCTTCCTTACATTTCAAAAGTCTCAGGCTGCTGAGCCTGATGATTGTGCTCGGAACCTGCAAAAAGTCTGAGTCTGAGCATCTGATCTCTGCCTAAAGAGTTAGAGGGAATCATACCCTTAACTGCAAGCTCCATAGCCTTTTCGGGCTTTGTAGCCATAAGAGTTTTGTAATCAAC
>JAFUPE010000092.1 GCA_017481395.1 Ruminococcus sp.
GGAAAAGTGTCTTTTACTTCCGCCTATTAATTTTAGGATGAAACACTTATGGAAAGGAACTTTGTAACTGTTGATGTTACTATCAACAAGCTTCTTGACGACAAGAAGTACAAAACCCTCAGGGATATCCTTACCACTATGAATGCCTACGACATTGCCGAAATGTTCGCCGATTTCCACGACTCCAAGATTCAGATTTTATTCAGAATGTTACCTAAGGAGCTTGCGGCTGACGTTTTTGTTGAAATGGATGAGGATACCCAAGAGTTTTTGATTAAAGGCTTTTCTGACAGCGAGCTTAAAGAAGTTGTAGATGAGCTTTCCGCGGACGACGCGGTTGACATTATTGAGGAAATGCCTGCTAACGTTGTTAAGCGTATTTTACGTCAGGCAGACGCTGAGACAAGAAAACAGATTAACGAACTATTAAAATACCCCGACGACAGTGCAGGCTCCATTATGACAACGGAGTTTGTAAATCTTCGTCCCAGCATGACGGTTGACCAGGCAATCCTTCGCATCCGCCGTACAGGCGTTGATAAGGAAACTATCTACACCTGCTATGTAACCCGCGATGATTCAACATTAGCCGGTGTTATTACAATCAAGGACATTCTGCTTGCTGACGAGGATGACATTATCGAAAACCTTATGGAGGAAAATGTTATCTCCGTAGGCACCCTTGACGACCAGGAGCAGGTTGCTCAAATCGTTAGAAATTACGACTTTATGGCTGTTCCTGTTGTTGACACTGAAAACCGTCTTGTAGGTATCGTTACCTTCGACGATGCTGTTGACGTTATGGAGGAAGAAACCACCGAGGATATCCAGAAGATGGCTGCTATTACCTCTTCTGATAAGCCTTACACCAAAATCGGCGTTTTTGAAACGTGGTGGCACCGCTTTCCTTGGTTATTATTGCTTATGATTTCTGCCACTTTTACGGGCATAATAATCTCAAGCTTTGAAGACAAGTTAGCGGCGTCTCTGGTACTTACGGCATACATTCCTATGCTTATGGGTACTGCAGGTAACGCGGGCAGCCAGTCCTCGGTTACCGTTATTCGTGCTCTTTCCCTTGAAGAAATCGAGTTTAAAGACCTTTTGTGGGTTATTTTTAAGGAGTGCAGGGTTTCCATCATCTGCGGTGTAACTCTTGCGGTTGTCAACTTCGGCAAAATGCTTTTGGTTGACCAGATGCTTCTTCATAATCCCGACGTTACCCCGACGGTAGCACTTGTCGTCAGCTTAACAATTCTTATTGTTGTAGTTGTGGCAAAAATCGTCGGCTGTTCTTTGCCGATGGTGGCAAAGAAAATCGGCGTGGACCCTGCTGTTATGGCAAGTCCTTTCATTACCACCATTGTTGATACCGTTTCGCTTCTGGTATTCTTTGCTATCGCCACTCAGATACTTAATATTTGAGAGGGTCGTAAGCTTGAAAATAAGATTTATTTCACTTTTTATCGCCACAGCGGCCATACTTTCGGCTTGCTGTGGTGTTTTTTATGCCCAAAGTCAGGGCAAAGAGGTTTCTACCAACGCCAATCAAATAACTTCGGACTTTAACTTTAGCCTTGACACAGCCAAGCAAAGCCTTAGACTCTGTGCTCTGGCGGGCTATCCTGTAAGTCTGAGTGCAACTCTTGAAAACGACGGATATAAATACGTGGAATTCTTTCAGTATGAAAACTCATCTAAATCCGACAACAAAGCAGGACTTGTGCTTGCATATAAAGAGGGGTTTCTCCTTGGGGTTATCCGCGGCACCAAGGACGAAGAATGGTACTCGAACTTTTATATAGGCGATGGCGTAGAGCATGCAGGCTTTTCTAAAGCCGCAGATTTGGTTTTAGAAAACATCATAGAATATTCTGCCCGACACAATATCAATTCCAATGATACCGAATTTTTTGTTACAGGCCATTCCCGAGGGGCGGCTGTAGCAAATATGGTGTCGGCACGACTTATCGACAAAGGAAATTTTGCTAAAATTTCCGCTTATACCTTTGCATGTCCTAACACTACTATGAACGAGGCTTCTCAAAATGAAGCGTACAAAAGTATTATAAACGTCGTAAATCCTCAGGACTTTATCTGCTACATTCCTCTGCCCCAGTGGGGCTACAAACGCTATGGTCAGACGGTGGAGCTTCCTGATGCAGACACCATTGAAAACTTCGACCGACTTTATGAGGATATGGAAAAAGCCTACCTCGCCGACAACTGCGAGCCTCTTCTGGACTTTCCTAACAAAGGCAGGGACGTAAAAAACATCATAAACTACCTTTCAGTCCTTGCACCTACACCCGAAGATTACTATCAAAAAGAAATCAGTGTAGCCGGCTTTCAGCTTACAATGTACGACTATATGATGAAGTTAGCGGCAGTTATGAGTGGCGAAAATCCCATTTTACACGGACTCTTTATGCTTAGCTGCAAAGCTATTCCCGAGGTATGTCCAATTACCGAATTTGTTTTCAGCGGCCTTTCGGAAAACGAGCTTAAAACCACCACCTCGCTTGAAAGCACGCCTGTGGTTGCAAATCATATGCACGAAGCTTACTTTGCGTGGCTTAACACTTTAGACGAAAACTACTTTATCAGCAGACTAAATAATTATTGAAAATGGTGGAATGATAAAACCGAAAGGTCGGAGTATAATGACAAAAAACAGAAAAGTAGCACTTATAGGTACAGGTATGGTTGGTATGAGCTTTGCCTACTCTGCACTTAATCAGAATGTTTGCGACGAGCTTGTGCTTATAGATATTGACAAAAAACGTGCCAAGGGTGAGGCAATGGATTTAAACCACGGACTTGCTTTTTCGCATTCAAGTATGAAGATTTACGCAGGCGATTACAGCGACTGCAAGGATGCAACCATTGTCGTCATATCGGCAGGAGTAAATCAAAAACCCGGAGAATCAAGGCTGGAGCTTCTTAAAAGAAATTGCGAGGTTTTTAAATCTGTAGTTACCGCTGTAACCGAAAGCGGCTTCGGGGGGATTTTTCTTGTTGCCACAAATCCTGTGGACATTATGACCCGTATCACCTACGAGCTTTCAGGCTTTAATCCCTCAAGGGTTATCGGCTCCGGCACAACTCTTGACACAGCAAGACTCAGGTACCTTTTGGGCGATTATTTCAGCGTTGACCCCAGAAACGTCCACGCATATATAATCGGCGAGCACGGCGACAGTGAGTTTGTACCATGGAGTCAGGCTATGATTTCCACCAAACCTATAAACAAGGTGCTTGAAGACAATCCCCATAAATTTGAGGCAGAAGCTATGGAGCGTATTGCAGCCGAAGTAAGAGAAGCGGCACAGAAAATAATCGAAGCAAAGCGTGCCACCTACTACGGCATAGGTATAGCCATCACCCGAATTGTACGGGCAATTCTAAACGACGAAAAAACCGTGCTTACTGTGTCGGCAAGGCTTAAAGGCGAATATGGCGAGCGTGGGGTCTTTGTAGGCACACCCTGCATAGTAGGCAATCAAGGTGTCGACAGACTAATTGAGCTTGACCTGAATGAGGACGAGATTAAAAGCTTTGCTGCCTCCTGCGAAATTCTTAACAGAGAATACAAAAGCCTTAACTTATAAAAAGCACAAAATGTAGAAAATAATAGTTTACAAACCACAATATTTATGTTATACTTCGTAGTATATAATAGATTATGATGTAAAAAATTGCCTGAATGGGGTGTAAACTGTATGAAAATCTCCCGTGCAAAAATCGAAGGCTACGAGTTTACCGTTAAAAAAGGAAAGTATTACGAGGGCAAAGGCGTAGACGCCGCCTTAGAAGAAATCGCCGACGATGTCGAGGAGCTTTTAGACGAGCTTCACGAAAAAAACAAGCGTATCAAAGAGCTTGAAAGCCGCGAAAAGGACGTTACCGAAGCCCTTTTGATGGTAAAGAAGCTTTCTGAAGAAATTATAGAGCGTGCAAAAAATGAAGCCGAAAAAGCGGTTATGGAAAAGGCCGCCGAGGTGCTGACCCTTAAGGAAGAAATCGCAGAGCTTAAAGCCTTGAGAGACAGCTATAAGCAGGAGCTTTTAGAAGAAGTTAACTCTATCACAGCAAAAACTGCCGAGCTTATAAACGGTGTTGGCAAATAATTTGCAAAATTTCTCCCACTGCAAAAATGCAGTGGGAGTTGTTGTTTATAACCTTATTTTTTAGACTTTTTCATAAATAAAACAAATACTAAAACTATAATTGTTGCAACTAAAATTACTATTACTGCAACCAACAAAATCGTCAATCCTCGTGGCGAACTCGTTGCCAGTTTCGTTTTGCTGTCAGGTTTTGATATTTCGTTTTCACTATTATATGCTGTACTGTTTGTGGGCTCTGTTTCGTTAACAACGCATTCTATTGCTTTGTCAATCATATTAGTAAAATAAGAAGCGTTATTAAAGTTTGCAGCATTAATTGCATTGTCGCTTAATGCGTCGTAAGAGCCCCATGCAATAAAATTTGACACTTTACTGAGGTCGTTGTTGCCCTTCTTGGCAATTGCGGCATAATTTAAAGCTTCGCCTAAGCTTTTTTCAAACTCCATGTCAGTCTCATATTCATTTTCGTTAAGCAAGAGAATGTCTGCTGTGTTTGAAGATGTTAAAATTGGACTTGCTACTGTGCTATCCATAATTTCAACGCCCATAGAGTAAGGCATAAATACAGGCAAAGATGTCGACTCCAAGTCTTCAGTAAAGCTATCGTTTGCATAATTTGCAATGCTTGTAAGCTGAGGTGTAGAGCCCCCCGGAAGAGCCATTGTGAGATCGTTTTCGTAGATATATCCTTTTTTCACCTTCATGCCCCACTGCTCTAAAAGTGAGTCAATATTTTCTGTGGACTCAATATAATCAAAAGGAACGTACATAAAGGTTTTGCCGTACTCGCCACCGTTTAGGAGCCAGTTGTTGATTTTTTCACTCTGCTCGTCGGTAATATCAACAGAGGGAGCAAACATAATCAAAGCATCAATTTCGTCAGAAATCTCTTCGGTAAGAAGATTAATGCTTTCTATCTCGTAACCATTATTATAGAGAAGCTGTGAAATATTGCTATATTCCTCAGATTCCTCGCTTAAAAGCTCACCATTACCTGTGGAAACAGCAACCTGAAAAACATTAGTGTTTGTCACTCTTTCTATTGCGGTCATTATACTTTCCTCAATATGCTGCTCCGAGATAATTCTCATTCCATAATAATATAAATACTCCTCATTATAAGTAAACACATCTGATAAAGTAAGCATTCTATATTTATCGCCGCATTCTACAAGAATAAAATTTTCTGTTGACAACCATTCGATGTCTGGATATTTTGATGAAAGTTCAGATGCAGAAGCCGCTGAAATTTTCTTGTATTCTAAAGTAAAGTTTTCGTAAGCAGACATTTCCTTTAATAACTTGTCAACCTGATTGTAATAGGAAGACGAACCCGAGTCATCGGTAAGGTTAACAAAGTCTTCTTCTGCCATTAAAACAAAAACGGTGACTTTATCACTGATATGTAATAAATAATCCTCAGTTTCACTTTTCAGTGAGTAAGATGTCGCTTCGACAGTTGGCTGAGCAAATACATTTACTGCCATCATAATACAAAAAACAAATATTATTGCTACTGTACTTCTCAAACATTTCAACCGCATATTCCCACTCCTCGCTATATGTTATAAATTATAACATATATTTATAACATAAATCAAGCCATAATATTGGTGAGGTGAGATTTATGGATAAAAAACTGATTATCAACAAAAAAGCTTTAAAAGGCGAGGATGGTTATAAAACCTTTTCAATCCGTATCAAAGACGAGACTGTTGCTCACCTCGACCACCTTTCAGCCGATACCAATCGCTCACGAAATGAACTTATCAATATGCTTCTGGACTTCGCCATTGAAAACTGCGAAGTAAGATAGCAATTCACCTCCCACTTCAAAAAAACAGTGGGAGGTTTTTTATATTGCTGTGACCTACATTGTAGGGAACGAATTTATTCGCTTAGCTATATATTCGTTTTAACAAAACTTTTAGGAAGGCATGAATGACTTCCCTACTATAAGCTAACCCACCAATTTATCCACAGGTAGATAATGATTAAAAGAATCCTTTCATAGTTTTTATATTCTGCTCTTCGGTTTTCTGCAGTTTATCCGAAAGGCTTAAGATATCATCATCATTTCCGTCATACTCCCCGCGGTTTTTCATAAGCTTTGTAATACCCATGGTGCTTCCCTGTATCATCATCTCTGCAATTTTTGCGGTGGAATGGTCCGTCATTGTCTTCATTGCCGAAGTCATCTCAGAGCCCATCTTTGCCATAGGGCTTACGTGCTTTATCTCGGCGTTTCTGTCCTTGAGCATTTCTGCGGCTTCGCAGTAGATTTTGTCGTACTCCTTCGCCTGCACCCTTAAGGCCTCACGCATTCGCTCGTCGCGGGTGTAGTCCATAACGCTGTCTATACCCACCTTACCCATTTCGGCATTTTTTGAAATAAGATTTAAAAATTCTGTATCATTCATAAAATTCACCTCAACTATAGTATTCACAGCAAAGATACATTTATTTATGAAATATCTTGCCGTATTTTGTGACGGTTTTGGGAATTTTTATCCAATTTCCTTTTGCAGGTTGAAAACCGCAGGCTTTTCTGTTATGATATTACATATAATGGGTAATTGTATGAATTCACCTGTAGATTTTTAAAATTCATATAAGTGAGGTATATTTATGGAAGATAAAAATTTAAATCCTCAGGAAGAAAATAATACTCCCGAGGTAGTAGAAATGGAAAGCACTGCTCCCGAGGCTGACGCTAAAACTGCAGAAGAAGCAAATAAAAACGACAAAAAAGGCGGTTTTACGGAGCTTTTGAAGGAGAAGAAGGCTCTCGTAATTGTCATTGCCGTATTGGCAGTAGTACTGGTTTGCGGTCTTGCAGTTCTTCTTGTAAGCGTATTAGGCGTTGACACCTCTGTAGCAACTCCCGACGAGTCTACAATCGAAACCACCTTAGAAGCTACTGCTCCTTCAACCACTGTAGCTGACGGCATGGAAGACACAACATGGCCCGACGGCACCCCTTACGAGGACAAGCAGGACTGGAATGCACTTAAAAAAATCAACACCGATATTAAGGGCTGGATAACCTTCCACAATGCACCCATTAACTATCCTGTGCTTGAATCCGAGGAAGACGGCTATGGCTATCAGTACTACCTTTACCGTGGTTACGACAAGTCCGACGACTACGCAGGCAGTATCTTTATCGACCACAGAAGTAAAGACAGCGTCAAGAGTCGCAACATACTTACCCATGGTCACTCTATGCGAGACGGCTCTATGTATATGTCACTTATTGACTACGGCAAGTACGAAATCGATATGGACTTCTACAAAAAGAATCCCACACTCTTCTTCAATACTCCCGAAGGCAACGAGCAGTGGATTGTCTTCGCGGTTGTAAAAACCAACACACTCGAAGACCACGGCGATTTCTTCAACTACCTTATGGGTAGCTTTGATTCCGATGCTCAGTTTATGAACTACGTTTACAACATGAAGGTTCGCTCTCTTATCGATGTTCCCGTTCCCATTAACGAGGACGACCAGCTTATTACACTTTCTACCTGCTCTTACGAATACGATGAATTCAGAACAGTTGTCTGTGCAAGAAAAATCAGAAACAACGAAAAAATTACCGACTACATCAATAACGCAAAGCCTGCTGAAAATCCCGTATGGCCCGAGGTTTACTATTACAACCACTCAGGCGAGCGTCCCGAAATAACAACCTTTAAGACAGAAATGCAAAGTGGTAACATCAACTGGTACGACGGCAAAGGCGAGCTTGAGGGCAGTGAGTGGCTTGTTATGACCACAGGTAACTCTACCTACACGGTTACGTTCATTAACTACGACGGCTCAATCATCAGCACCCAGTCTGTTGTCAAGGGTCACGCCGCTGTGGCACCCCCTGACCCTGTAAAGCCCAACTCTAACGGATACAGATACGAGTTTATCGAGTGGTGCTATGATTTTGACAACGTTACCTGCAATATGACCATTGCACCAAAATTCCAACCAATTTATATAGGTGAATAATGAAGAACATTGTTCTTGTGGGTATGCCCGGTTGCGGCAAAAGCACCGTTGGCGTTATATTGGCAAAAACCCTTGGTAAAAGCTTTACCGACACTGACTTGCTGATTTGCGCAAAAGAAGGCACTACGCTTCAGAATATTATCGAAGAAAAGGGCCTCGCGTACTTTGAAAAAGTCGAATGTGAAATTGGCGAAAGTATTACTGTAGGCGACACAGTAATTGCCACAGGCGGCTCTATGATACTTTATGAAAAAGCTATGGAGCATCTTAAGGAAACCTCTACAGTTGTTTATATCGACGTAAGTCTTGATGAGCTTAAGAGAAGACTGGTAAACATAAAGACACGAGGCATTACCTTTGCAGAAGGCGAAACCTTGGATGATATTTTTGCTATCCGAACTCCTCTTTATCAAAAATATGCCGACATAACCGTAAAGGCAGACGAGTTTACAATTGAGGAAACCGTCACAAAGCTCACCGAGCTTCTTAAATAAAACTTAAACCCTAAGCAGATTTTTATAAAGTCCGCTTCGGGTTTTCTGTTTACTTAGGCTTTACTTGACCGCATCCGCAAGTTCCTACGTAATTCTGATTTATTTTTCCGCATTGAGGACAAACCCATTCGCCTATCCCCTGTGTTCGCTGAGACAACGGTACAGCCGAGCTATACTGTGAATCGTGATTACCGAACAAAGACTTCCTCTCGGGGAATACTATTTCTCTGCCGGCTTTAACATCAGCCACAGCCTTGTTCACATATTCACTGGCAGTTTTACTGTCATCAACAGATAAATTATATGTGCCGTGTTTACTGTCGATATAAAGATTATAATACTGCTTTCCCTGTGCCGATACCTGAGCCCAACGTGCTTGACGTATGTCAGTGTATTCAAGCTCAAAATATGCTCCGTCACCTGAGTCTGTAATGTTGCTATATGATATACCGCAAAGATTGCTGTCAGAAAACTCAAGATAGCATTTGTTAAGATTTCCTATAAGTATATCGTTTTTCTTAGAGCTGAACTTAGGATAAATATATTCTCCAATAAGAATTGCCACAAACAGAATAAAGAATATTATTGAAAATGTTCTGATTTTTTCATAATCATAATCTTTATTAAACATTGAAATCGTACAGCCTCCTCCTGCATAACCACAAAGCCATGCACCGCAAAAGGTCTGCCTCTTGAAGTCTTGTTTACTTACTGCAACAGCATACAAAATTCCCATAACAACCAACAGGGTTATACCAATCCAATATGTCACTCTCAGAAAGCTTGTACTTCTCATATCCTGTGTAATACTTAATCCTATAATGTAATAAACTGCCGACAGAGGCAGTGCCGCCACCGCCACAGGATTTAGTCCTCCTAATTCTTTGATAGACTGAATTAGCAATGTGTTTTGCGTAAATCTTTTGCTAGTTCTTGACATAAATATACCACCTTTTAATTATTATCCCAATTCGGGATAATTTTAATATACCATAGTGGGATAATAATTGCAAGAGGTGAAATTGTGAAGCTAAAAGAACTACGAGTTGCAAAAGGTATATCCCAGCTTAAGCTTGCCCTTGACTTAGGTATGAACCAAAACAGCATAAGCCGCTACGAAAACCACGAGAGAGAAGCAGACTACGCTACACTTATTAAGTTTGCTGACTACTTCAATGTTTCTTTGGACTATTTATTAGAGCGAACAAATAACCCTAAAATGTTAAAATAAACCCGAAGCAGATTTTTAAAGTCCGCTTCGGGTTTGTTAATTTCAGTTTTTATTCAACCCGCCGTTAACAAAAGGTTGTCTCTATATTTTCTGTCCACAGGTGCACTCCCCACCGTGACTAACGGTCACTCTAAAAATGCAAGCCCTGTATCAGTACAAAAGTTTGATATACTATATAGGATAAGTGCATCAGTTATGCCCTCAGCCTTGCAAAGCTCGCTTACACTTTCCTTATAATAACGCATATCAACCATAACTATTTCGCTGTAATTGTCGGCTAAAAACGGTACAAGTGCGTGGGCGTAGCTGTCCTTGATTACAAGCAGCTTACCACCCTCGGCGTCCGGATTTTTTATCTTAACCAAGGAATGGTTGCCGTCTAAAAACACGGGGTACATATCGGGCTCGTCAAGGTGATTTAAAAAGAACATAGAGTCATAGGATTTTACGCTTTCGCCCTCATGAATTTCAACGGTTACCCTTGAACTTGCGGCACCTTGTTCCCAAAGCACCAGCGTGTCAGGTTCGGCTAAAAAATAACCGCTTGAAGAATACGTTGTACCGCAAAAGCCCTCATACTCTGTCTTTGTAAAACGACTTTCGTCCGTTGGAATATAGGAAAGCTCTGAGGAAAGAGCCTTGTAGGCTTCATACGCCGCAGGAGTAGTCCAGTGGTGGTCGGTTTTGTAGTAAGGAGCTTCGCCACTACTGTAGAATTCCTTCATAACCGCCTCGAGGTCGCAATAATTTATATCATCGCTAAGCTCTGCTTTCAGCTTTTCATAAACCTCGGCATCCTTGTAGCTTATGTGATTTTGGGGTAGCTTATCCTCTAAAATATAGCCTGCACTGGGTACAACGCCTAAGGTAACATTCATATCCTCGCTAAACGAATTCAAAACCTTGATATTAGTGTCAAGCCTCCGGATGTTGTAAGGCTTTGTAATAATAAAGCCGTCTTCACCAAAATAATAATCGGAATTTGCAGTATTGCCGAAGCTGAGGTTATAGTAGGAGTTAAGTCCTACAAAAAAGCTTCTGAAAGGGAAGTGGTCAGAGACATAGCCTGTTGTGCCATTTTCGGAGTCGCCGTCAATTTCCTTAACCAAGTCTCCTGACAGCAAATTGCTAAGGCTGAAAATCGGAGTTTCGGCCAAATATCTTTTTTCGTAATCGCTAAAATCTTTTTTCGGCAAAGCAAAGAACGCTATACCAAGAGAAAGAGTAAAAGCAATAAAAAGTGCCGCAGGCAGAAATTTTATGAATTTATTTTTCAATATTCTCTCCGCCTTTCCTTAAAATCTGAAATAAATAAAGGGGTTATAGCTCTCGCTTACCAGTGCCGCTGTACATAAAACCATAATAATGGCACAAAAAACGCATTCAAAAGCTACCGCACACTTTGCATTTCTTACCTTTTTGTAAAGAGCTTTAAGCACAGGTGTACTGAGCACACAACCAACAATGCAAATTGGCAGATAATTAAGCATTATAGAAGCCTGAGCCTCACTTGCCAAAAGTCCGTTTGCACCGAAGAGGGATGCAAAAAAACCGCCCAAATCCGACATATTGTCGAAACTGAAAATTGCCCAGCCTAACATAATCAGAAATACAGAGTAAATATGACATACCGCTTTAGGGGCTTTGCTTAAAATTTTACCTAAGAAAAGCTTTTCGGCGGCTAAAATCACAAAGAAATAAAGTCCCCAGATTACAAAGTTATAAGAAGCACCATGCCAAAGTCCAGTTAAAAGCCATACAATAAAAAGATTTAAAATCTGCCGCTTAAAGCCTTTGCGGTTACCGCCTAAGGGGATATAAACGTAATCTCTGAACCACGTTGAAAGAGAAATATGCCACCTGCGCCAGAACTCGGTAATAGAACGAGAAATATAGGGATAGTTAAAGTTTTCCATAAACTCGAAGCCTATCATCCTGCCTAAACCTCTTGCCATATCACTGTAGCCTGAAAAATCAAAGTAAATCTGCAGAGTAAGTGCCAAAAGTCCTGCCCAAGACGACAAAGCACCTAAGGCTTCGCCTGTTTCGCTTAAGTTTTTATACATAAGTGCAAACTGATTGGCTAAAAGCACTTTTTTGCCCATACCTGCAAGAAAAAGTATGGTACCGCTTTTAAATTTTTCAAGAGTTTCTTTCCTTGCGGTAAGCTGTGCCTCAACATCTGTATAACGTACAATGGGGCCTGCAATCAGCTGCGGAAAAAGAGTTACGTATGTGCCCAAAAGCATAGGATTTTTCTGCACCTTGCAATCCTCGCGGTAAACGTCAATAGTGTAAGACATCGCCTGAAAGGTGTAAAAGCTTATACCTATAGGCAATGCAGGAGCAGTAAAATTAATATTTATAAAGGGTAGTAAATTAAGGGTATTTACTATCATTCCCGAATATTTAAAGAACACAAGAAAACCTAAGTTAAGCACAACCGAAAGTATAAGCCACAGCTTTTTTCTGCCTTTATCCTCGGCTTTACTTATTAGATAGCCTGCTACATAATTTATAAGAATGGTGCCCAGCATCAGCAGAATATACACAGGCTCGCCCCAGCCGTAAAAGGCAAGGCTTACGATAAAAAGCACAACGTTGCGTGCTTTTTTTGGTGTTACATAGTAGCTTATAAGCACCACAGGAAGATATATAAACCAAAAGGTAAGGCTTGAAAATACCAAGTTTTTCCCCTCTTTACGTTAATTTTCTTTTAAAGACTTGACAAAATCTCTCATATTACATAATAATTGTTTTAAGTCTGATAGTCAATTTACAGTTTTGTATCAACTTGGAGAAAACAATGAAAAATATTCATAAACCCCAAATTATAATCTTTGTTTTAGGGCTTGTGTTTATCGTAAGTGCTTTTGCAGTAAGCTTTCTGCCGAATTCGTACGAAAACCTTAAAGTAAACACAACCGAAACACTGCCACAGGGCGTACATATACCCATAAACATTAATACCGCAGACAAAGCTACCCTTTGCCTTTTAGATGATATCGGCGAAAAAACTGCCCAAAGCATTATTGATTACCGAGAAGAAAACGGCAAGTTTGACACCAAAGAAGAAATTATGTGTGTTAAGGGTATTGGCGAGAAAACCTTTGAAAAAATCAAAAACTACATAGACGTTAAGTAATAAATATACAGAAAGGTGGGAATAATCGTGACTGAAAGGAAAGCCGTAAACAGGAAAATACTAAAAATTACGGCAGTGATTATTGTGGCAGTTTTACTGCTTTCTTTAGGTATGCTTGCCGTAACTAAATTTATATACGACGCTATTTTTCCCAGATACGACCGAACCCCCTTGGAAACTGCTATTAACATAAGCTACGCAGAAATTATGGATACCTACGAAAGAGAAAAAGTAGAGTTTATGTCGGGTGAAAACAAGCTTACGGGCTACATTTACGGCGATGGTAATTCTAAAGGTGTTGTGGTAATTGCTCCGGGACTTGCAAGTGGTGCTGACGAATACACCTCAATCGCCATGGAATTTGTTGACTTGGGGTACAGGGTGTTTACCTTTGACACCACAGGAAGCTTTGAAAGCCAAGGTAAGACCTCGGTAGGCTTTTCGCAAGAGGTAATTGACCTTGACAATGCACTTGGATTTATCGAAACCGACACCGCCCTTAAGGATTTGCCCCTGTTCTTGTTCGGGCACAGCCGAGGCGGCTACGCCTGTGCCATGATGAGTATGACCGAGCACGATATATGTGCAATTGCTACAGTAAGCGGAGTAAACTCACCAATGGAAATTACTATGGAGTGGAGCACAAATTACGTCGGGCCTTTAGCCTTTACAGGATATCCTGCACTTTACGCCTATCAGGCTATGGTTTTCGGCACCGATATTATGAATACAAGCAGTGCCGAGGCTCTGAACGAAGGCGACGTACCCTCACTTATTATACACTGTGAAAACGACGTTACCGTTACGGTTGACGGCAGCAGTACTTACGCTCATAAGGATGAGGTAGAAAACCCCAACGTAGAGTTTATGCTTTATGAAAATGATGAAAATGCAGGCCACACAACCCTGCTATTTACTAAAGATGCTAATGCCTACCGCGAAGAAATTCACGACGACTACGAGGATTTGAAAACCCGTTTTGAAGGCAAAATCCCCAAAGAAACCGAAGATGAATTTCTTGATAGTATTGACTCTTTGAAAGCAAGGGAAGCTAACAGGGAATTAATAAATCTGATAAACGATTTCTATTTGAAGAATATATGAAGAGAAAAGAGGAGCTGTCTCGCTAATTTAAGTGAGACAGCTCCTTTTTATGATAACTTCCAAATTATCCCTATATTACTTAGACGCAAAAATATGAAAAAACTCACGGTACTTTTTAAAATTTTTTCAAAAAAAACAGGGAAGAATAAATCTTCCCTGTCAAAGCTTATTGTTCAAAAATCACCGAGCACACATAATGCTCTGAAGTGCTCGATTTAAAAACCATCCCGTCTTTTTCTTCGCCCTTAATAAAAGGCAAAACTTCTGCTTTGCTTAGCCCCGAAAGCCCTTCACCCGTCATTTTCAGGTAGGCTTCCTTTGCCGTCCAGATTTTAAGAAAAGCTTCTGCTTCATTACTGCTTGACTTCACAAACCGCAGTTCTGATTCATTTAAAACTCTTCTGATAAATTCAGGCTTAATTTCTCTTTTCGCCTCTAAGTCAATACCCACAGGTGTATCTGCCAAAGCACAGGCTACAAAGTCACCGCTGTGGCTAATGCTAACAAAAATCTCTTTGCCATCCACATATGCCACCGGCTTGCCCGACGGCATACTTTTAAGGCTTATGCTTTCTTCGGAAGTCCTGTATTCTTCGCATAGCATTTTTTTAAGAAGCATCTCGCCAAAAGCCATTCGCCGCCTGTCTTCAAGAAATTTGTACCGAAGGCACCTTTCCTGTCTTTCTTTGCTCATACCGCCAAAAGCAATCTCAAAATCCGCTGCGGCAAGGTCTTTTATGTTAAGAATTCGAAACTTCATCATAATCTAAGAATGAGCCGTAAATTTACGGGTAAAGTATTCGCCCACCATAACCAGAAAAATGGTCACAATAAAGCAAAAAGTAAAAGACAAAAAGGGAAGCACCGTATGCATAGAAATAATCACAAGCACATACAGCACCCATCTGAGTATAGCAGAAAAAACAAGGCGTTTGTCGCCTCTGAAGCTAAAATCCCTGTACCAGACAAAGCGGTTTAAAACCCAGCTTAAAATAATACTTATCATACCCACCGCGTAAAGCCTCAGCGGCCACATGCTCCAGCCGCAGAAAATATCAATAATCGACACAAGTATAATGCTTAAGAATACGGAAATAAGGCTTCCCCCTGCACCCATAAACATATTTTTGTGTATTCTCAGTGTATCTCTGATCGGATTAAAATGAGATGAACGGTTGTCGTCTATATAAATGGTTTTAATAGGAACTGTGCGGATTTTGATTTTCTGCTTTACAGCAGTCATAAGCACGTTCATTTCATACTCATACCTGTTACCCTGCACCCTTGTCATCCAAGGCACGTGGCACATATCAAAACCGCGTAGCCCCGACTGATTGTCGCTTAAATAATAGCCCGTAGTAACTGCGAATACAAGGCGTGACATGCTGTTGCCTACTCGTGAACGCAAGGGTGTATTGCCCTTAAAATCACGTGTGCCTAAAATAAAATTATCGCCGCTTCGCATTTTTTCGCGTATGTTCACTATGTCCTCGGTGGAATGCTGGCCGTCGGCATCAGCAGTAATAAACCGCTGAGCATCAGGGAAAAAATCCTTTATCCTTTGCATACCGTACTTAAGAGCATAGCCCTTACCCATATTCTTTTCGTAGCTTAAAACCACAGCATACTTCTGAGCCTCATCAAAAAGCTCCAAAAACTCCTTGGCAGAGCCGTCGTTGACCACAAGTATGCCGAAGCCTTCCTTTGTAAGCTCGCGAAGGGTAGTAAGCATCATAATATTGGGATTGTATGCAGGAAGAAGTACCACCGTATCCATAATCTCGCCCTCTCTTTATGGGTTTATTATACTTTAAACGCGGCGGTTTTGCAATATATAAAGATTATTTACAAAATAATGCGGATTTTACCTTTATTTTTCTAAATGCCCTTAAATTGACGAACAGGTTATTTGGTGGTATTATTAATGGTAGATTTATTATAATGGGGTGTTTGTGTGTATATTGATAAGTTCTACAAACAGCTTACTGACCTTGAAGAGGGACAGAAACGTTTTCGCGACATATACGAAATTATGAAAAGACGCTTTTCAGAGGAAATTTTCGGTGTGGAATTTTTCGGCGGTTTTGAAAGCAAAACCACATACCGCGAATTTTTTGAGCTTTGCGAAAGTGTAGCGGGCGGTATTAGCGATAAATTTACAGGAAAAGAGGGCTCTGTCATAGCCATACGAATGGACAATTCCGTTTTG
Source organism: Ruminococcus sp. (assembly GCA_017481395.1). Next base: position 16,316 of record JAFUPE010000092.1, read on the forward strand.
TGGTGTGCCTGCTTTTTCGGCTTGCTTATGGCAGGCTTCAGACCTTTTCTTGTTAACACAAGACTTGATGAGGAAAGCATTGCTAAAGCCGTAAAGCGAAGCGGTGCTTTATGCGTAATCAGTGACAACGAAAGCGGGCTTGAAAACTACGTTGTCGCCTCAAGCCTTAAAAGTAATAAGATTCAAAATCCCAAGTGGGAAAACGAAATCATACTTATGACCTCGGGCACCACAGGAGAGGCAAAGCTTGTGGTATACAGTGGCAAGGCAATTTGTGCTCAGGTGCTGACTACCACAGGAATTTTAAAGGAGTCCAAGTCCATTACTCACGACAGCAAGCTTAGGATAAAGCTGCTTGCGCTTCTTCCTTTTTATCACATTTTCGGCCTAAGTGCGGTTTTTCTGTGGTTTACATTCTTCGGCAGAACTTTAGTTTTCCCCACCGCCCTTGACAGCGATGCAATCCGCTTTGCCTGCAAGCGTGGCGAGGTTACTCACTTTTTTGCAATTCCTGTGGTGTGGGTTTTAGCTGTACGGGGACTTTTAGCCGAGGCTAAAAAGCAAGGCAAGGAAGAACAATTGAGAAAAGGTGTTAAAATATCAAATAAGCTTCAGAATATCTGCCCAAAGCTTGGACTTTTCGTAGCAAGAAAAATCCTATTTAAGGACGTAATAGAGCAAATTTTTGGCAGCAGCGTAAGCTTCTGCATAAGCGGCGGCGGCTTTCTCAGCGACGAAACTGTGGAAATTTTAAACGGCATCGGCTACTGCATGCATGTAGGCTACGGCATGACCGAAACAGGTATAACTGCTGTAGAGCTTTCCGAAAAGCCAAAGGTAAGAAACCTTAATACCGTAGGCAAGCCCCTTAAGGGTGTTGAGTACATAATAAACGAAGACGGCGTTCTTTGCGTTAAGGGCGACGTACTTCACTCTGCAATTATCACAGAAAACGGCAGAATAGACCGACAAGACGACGAGTATTTTATAACAGAAGACAGCTGTGAGGTTGATGAAAGCGGCCGTTGGTGCCTTAAAGGCAGAAAGGACGACATCATCATAGGCGAAAACGGCGAAAATATAAGCCCCGATATGATAGGACTTAAACTTACTCCGCCGCCCAACCGAGGCTTCTGTGTTCTTGGGCTTGAGGTTCAAAACGACATCAGACCCGTTATAATCCTAAGTCTCAGCAAAGGTGCAACCGATTACGAAAAAAGCACATCGGCAAATGTGCTTTACAAGCAAATTGACTCTCTGCCTCTTACCATTCGCCCTCACGGCGTTTACGTAACTACCGACGAACTCCCACAAAATTTGGGCAAGGTTAAGCGTTCCTTGCTTAAAGAAATGATAAACTCGGGTGAGGTTAAAATCCAGCTTATTGGCAGAACTTCGGACGCCGAGCTTACAAAAATGTTTGACGAAAGCTTTGCCGAAACAGTTTTTAAACTTAAAAATATTTTCGCACAAGTTCTTGGTTGCGACATAGATAACGTAAATGAAGGATCAAACTTCATTTACGACTTAGGCGGCTCAAGCATGGCTTACTACAATCTTTTCGCAGTAATTTCCAAAGAATTCGGTGTTGAGCTTAAAATAGATTCACAGAATCCTATGTTTACTCCTGCAGAGTTTGCAAGAGCAGTGCTTAAGGCGGAGGAATAAAGTATGAAACACATATTCAGAATTTTTGCAAAATTTATGACATTGTGGTCTATCGGGCTTGGCTACAGAATAAGAATCCGCCACGAAAGCAAAGAGAACCGCAAGTCTACTTTTTTCTTCAAGGGCCCTGCTGTAATTATCAGCAATCACAATCACTTTATAGATTTTATCATTTTGCTTTACGTTTTTGCTTTCAGATACATCCGCTGTATCGTAGGCAAAACCCTTTACGAAAGCAGTAGGTTTTTAGAGACCCTGCTTAACGGTTTCGGATGCATAAAGGTTGACCGTTTCTCCTTTGATATGGAGTTTTTCTTTAAGGCTATGGATGTGCTCAAGAAAAAGGGTGTTGTGCTTATTTTCCCCGAGGGCAAGTTTTCCACCGACGGAAAAATCAACGAATTTAAAAGCACAGCCGCACTACTTGCACTTCAGTCAGGTGTACCTATAATCCCTGTATATCACAGTGCAAATTACGGTTTTTTTAAACGTACCGACGTTATGATTGGCGACAGAATTTATCTTAAAGATTTGTGCAAAAGCAAAACCCCCAGCGAAAAAGAGCTTTTAGAGCTTACCGAAATGCTGCGAAATAAAATGATTGAGCTTAAAGAACTTTCTGAAAAAGGCGGAGGTGTAAGATGAGCAACACCGCTAAAATGCCTCAGGACAAAACCTTCAACCGCATTATGTACCGCGTGGCAATCGCCACAGCAACAGCCTTTAACGCCATTGTCGGCAGACCAAAAATTTACTTTGAAAGCGAAAAGGCTGCATTTAAAAATCTTCCCGAAAGGCTTATTATTATCTGCAACCATACCTACTGGCTGGACCCTGCAAACCTTTCGATTCTTTTCAGAAAAAGGCTTGTAAATTCAGTTGCCGCCAAAGAGGTTTTTGAAAACGGCAGAGGTCCTCTTATGAGGGGACTCCGGTGCATTCCACTTGACCGAAGCACTATGGATTTAGCCTGTATAAAGGAATGTGTTGCACGCCTTAAGGATAACCAGAGGGTGGTAATCTTTCCCGAGGGACAGCTTAACCTTACGGATGAAATATTAGAGTTTAAAGCTGGTGCGGCACTTATTGCCATGCAGGCTCAGAGTGCAGTTGTACCTGTTTATACCTCGGGAGTATACAGACCCTTCGGAGGACTTAAAATAATGGTTGGCGACCCTATTTCTTACGACGAGCTTTTTCCCGAGTCTTTAGGTGCTACGGCTATGGTAAACGCCACAAGTCTTATGCAAAAAAGAATGCAAAATCTTAAGGACAGTCTTATGGCAAAGCTTACCGAAAAGGATAAGCAAATCCGCATTAAGTCAAGGCAGAAATTTGCCGAAAAGCGAACAAAAGCAGAAGAAAGCAAAAAACAAGCTAACAAATAAAAGGTGATAAAAATGGTTATTGAAAAGCTTAAAAAAATAACAAAAGGCATTATGGCTGACACCCAAAACGGTATCGACTACGACAAAATGAATGAGGAAAGCAGACTTATGGAGGACGTAGGTCTTACCTCTATTTCTATGCTGATGCTTGTTATCGGTATTGAAGAAGAGTTTTCCATTGAGCTTCCTGTTAAAGAGGCTTCAAACTGCAAAACCGTAGGTGACATTGTAAAGATTATCGAGGGTTGTCTCTGATGTTCAAATCCAAAAGCATTGAGGATTTACCCGAAAAGTGGGACTACTGCTCCTTTGAAAAAGGTGCTCAGCTAAGAGTAAAGCGAAGCTTTTACTACCACCACGGAATCTTCACAGGGGAAAGTGTTATTCATTTCGGCGAAGGAAACAGCGAGCAGGATATAAGCTCTCCTGCAAATAACAGAGTTACCGAGTGCAGTCTGCAGGATTTTTTACAGGGCGGTGTACCCGAGGTTAGGGTGTACTCCCGAAAAGAAAAAAGATTTCTTAAAACACCTGACGAAATTGTAAAAACCGCAAAAGAAGCTTTAGGCAGCGGCGGATATGACTTTTACAGCAATAACTGCGAGCATTTTTCAAACTACTGTGCTTTTGGTGTGGCTTTTTGCAACCAAGGTAAGCAAAACAGTTACTAACATAAATTAACTTGTGGGCGGAGAATATCCGCCCCTGATTTTTAGGATTGATTAATATGAAAACCGTTTACCCCGATTATTACGAAAGCTTCAAGTGCATTGCCGATAAGTGCAGGCACAGCTGTTGCGTCGGCTGGGAAATTGATATTGACAGCAAAAGCTTTGATTTTTACCAAAGTGTAAAGGGCGAATTCGGCGAAAGACTTTGCCGCAATATTTCTATCGAAGGCACACCTCATTTTGTCTTAAAAGAGGATGAACGTTGCCCGTTTTTAAATAAAAATAACCTTTGCGACATTTACAGTAAATTAGGCGAAAAAAGCCTATGTCAGATTTGCTCGGAGCATCCTCGGTTTTATAACGAATTTTCTGACAGAATTGAGGCAGGGCTTGGGCTTTGCTGTGAAGAAGCTGCAAGGCTTATAATCACAAAAAAAGAGCCTTTTAAACTAACAGGCATAGAAGATATAGAAAAAACAGGCAATTTTCTCGGCAGAAGCCTGATGTTTAAACACATGCAGAACCGAAGGCTCTCTATCCCTCAAAGGATTGATAAAATATTGACTCTTACGGTTAAAAACCGCCCCGAGCTAAATACCGAAAAATATCTGCCGCTTTTTGAAAGTCTGGAGCGTCTCGATAAAAGCTGGACAAAGCTCCTTTTGATGCTTAAAGAGAATAAGTCCGACCAAAAAGCTTTCAACAATTTTATGAAAGACAGAGAAACCGAGTACGAGCAGTTTATCTGCTATCTTTTATACCGATATCTTGGCAGGGCGGAATTTGCCGAAGACACAGGCATTTACACCTGCTTTGCGGCACTATCATACAACCTTATTTATTCTATAGGTGCTGTGATTTTCACCCAAAAAGGCGACTTCACCGTAAATGACCAGCTTGAAATTATGCGGCTTTTTTCATCGGAAATAGAATATTCCGATGAAAACCTTGATATTATTTTATATGAATTAGAAAAAGAAATCTTTGGCTATTGAATTTAAATCCTCATGAGTTTATAATATTTATAAAATATATAAGGAGATGGATTTTATGAATTGGGAACAAATCTGGACTACTCTTTTTGAGTTTGCCACATCTTGGGGTATCAAGCTTTTGGCGGCAATAATAATCTTAATTGTTGGCATAAAGCTTATTAAGGCACTTACAAAGTGGATTAAAAAGTCCCCTAAGCTTGACAAGCTTGACGAAAGCCTTCGCTCTTTCCTTGGCAGCTTTTCAAAAATAGCACTTTACATAATTCTTGTTATTACTGTTGCTATGATTTTGGGCGTACCTGCAACCTCGTTTATTACAATTCTCGCTTCCTGCGGTGTTGCTATCGGTCTTGCTCTGCAGGGCTCGCTTTCAAACTTTGCAGGCGGAATTATGATTCTTTTATTCAAGCCCTTTAAGGTTGGCGATTATATCGAAGCAAGCGGCGAATCCGGCACAGTTGAGGAAATTTCTGTTGTTTATACTGTTCTTTTAACTACCGACAACAAGCGAATCACCATTCCCAACGGCACACTGACAAACTCTGTTATCGAGAATTACTCCTCAGAGAAAACAAGACGCGTAGACCTTACATTCAGTACAGCTTACGATGCAGATATCGAAAAGGTTAAGAAGGTACTTCTTGAGGTTGCCGAAAGCCACCCCAAGGCTCTTTCTGATCCTGCTCCCTTTGTAAGACTTTGTGAGCACTCTGACAGTGCCCTTACCTACACAGTACGCATCTGGTGTAAAACCGAGGATTACTGGGATGTTAACTTCGACACCATCGAAAAAGTAAAGGAAGCCTTCGATAAAAACGGCATCGAAATCCCCTATCCTCAAATGGACGTGCACATTAATAAATAATGAAATCTGACCCTGAGGTCAGATGAAATCCACCTCTTGGTGGATGAAGTGTCGCAAGCAATATGAAATATATTCTGTCGAAAATGTTAAGGGTCGCTAACGCTCCGAATTTATTATAAATTATATCAATCGCGACTTTAGCCGCCACCCACATATTTGCCGGTGGCAAATACTTCATACACATCGTGTACTTCATTTGCTGTGAAGCAAACTTCATTAAAATCCCGTCGTTAATAAAACGACGGGATTTTTTTATTCAATCTCTTTATTAAGCATGTAAAGTGCTGTGGTATTGGGTATAACCAAAAGTACGTTTACCGTATCGGCAATGCTCCACACAAGCTCTGAATTTATAGAGGCAGACACCAAAACTGCCGCCACCCACAGCACTCGGTAAAGCTTAACACCCTTAAACCCAAGCAAAAATTCAATGCACCTTTCCCCTATATACGACCAACCGATTATAGTTGAAAAGGCAAAAGTAATAAGTCCGAAGAAAAGCACCGGTCTGCCTATAAAAGGTAAGGTATCAAAGGCAAGGCTTGCCAGCATATCACCTGATGTTTTTTCGGCGGTTTCGGGATTTGCAAGCATAGCCGAAACCACAGCAACACCTGTCATCATACAAACCACAGCAGTATCCCAGAAAGCCGCTGTCATTGCGACATAAGAAAGATTTTTATGATTGTCACCCTCTGCCGCCGCTGAAACCACCGAGGCTGTACCTACGCCTGCTTCGTTGGAAAATAGTCCTCTTGCCATACCAAAGCGACAGGCTGTCATTATAGTAGAGCCTGCAAATCCACCTCCTACCGCCTGCGGCGAAAAAGCCGAGGTGATTATAAGCGATAAAGCCTTGCCTAAATAATGACGGTTTACAATTAAAATCCCCACACAGGCAAGCATATAAGCAACTGCCATAAACGGCACCAAAACCTGACACACACTGCCTACAGATTTAACTCCGCCCATTATTACCAAAGCGGTCAGAACTGCACCTAAAACACCTACGGCTATAGTAACAAAGTTCAGCTCTACGGTACTCTGGGATTTTTCTATTTTAAAAAAGCCATGAACCGCGGTGCTCATGGCATTGCCCTGTAAAGCCGCACCTGTTATAAGTCCTCCCATTGATGCCGCCACAGCGAAAAACAAACCTAAGCCTTTTGCGTTCATTCCTCTTTGCATATAATACATTGGGCCGCCTACATACACGCCGTCTTTGTTTTTCACCCTGTATTTAAGAGAAAGAAATGACTCGCAATACATAGTAGCAATACCTAAAAGTCCCGTTATAAGGCACCAGAAAAGCGAGCCTGCTCCGCCCAAGGAAATCGCCGTACCTATGCCAATGATATTGCCTGTGCCCAACGTAGACGCAAGAGTAGTACAAAGAGTCTGAAAAGGACTTATATTTTTTCCCTCAGAACAGTTACCCCTAAAGGAAAGCTGAATTCCTTTGAAAAGCTTCTTCTGTACAAAGCCTGTTTTAAACGTCATAAACAAATGGGTAAAAAGCAAAAAAGCTATCATCGGGAAACCCCAAAGATAGCTGTTAAGCGTGTCAAAAAAAGCAGTCATAGCACCCTCACAGTACCGATGTTACTTTTTTATTCCTTGTATTTTTATTTTCTGTCTTTTAAAGCGACATAGTCCTTTTCAACGCAAACACTCATATAAGCAGGACGGATAATCTTACCTGCATTAATAAGCTCTTCCATTCTGTGGGCAGACCAACCAGCAATTCTGGCAATTGCGAAAAGCGGTGTATAAAGCTCGGTAGGAAGACCAAGCATGCTGTAAAGGAAGCCGCTGTAAAAGTCAACGTTGGCACTTACGCCCTTGTAAATCTTCTTTTCCTCGGCAATAATCTGCGGTGCTAACTCCTCAACCTTTGCGTAAAGGTTAAATTCCTTCATACAGTCGGACTCAATTGCAAGATGCTCCACATAACGCTTAAGCACCTTTGCTCTGGGGTCGGAAATCGAGTAAACAGCATGACCCATACCGTAAATAAGACCAGCCTTGTCGTAAGCCTCTTTATGTAAAAGCTTTCTTAAGTAGTCCTTGATTTCGTTTTCATCTTCCCAATTTTTAACGGTTGCCTTAAGCTCGTTAAACATACCTACTACCTTGGCGTTTGCACCACCATGCTTGGGACCCTTAAGAGAAGAAAGTGCCGCCGCAATTGCAGAGTAGGTATCGGTACCCGAAGAGGTAACAACCCTTGTGGTAAATGTAGAGTTATTACCACCGCCATGCTCGGCATGAAGCACCAAGGCAATGTCAAGCACCTTTGCCTCTAAGGCTGTATACTCCTTATTGGGTCTGAGCATTCTTAAGATATTCTCGGCTGTAGAAAGCTCAGGCTTGGGATTGTGAATGTAAAGGCTATTGCCCTGTGCATAGTGGTTATAGGCATGATAGCCGTAAACAGAAAGCAAAGGGAAAATTGAAATAAGCTGTAAGCACTGCCTCAAAACGTTTTCAAAGGAAATGTCGTTGGCGTTACTGTCGTAGCAGAAAAGAGTCAGTACGCTTCTTGCCAATGTATTCATCATATCAGCGCTGGGAGCCTTCATAACAACATCGCGGACAAAGTTTTTGGGCAAAGTTCTGTAGCTTGCCAAAAGCTCTTTAAAATCCTTCATCTGTGTTTCGTTGGGAAGCTCGCCGAACATAAGAAGATAAACTGTCTCCTCAAAGCCGAAGCGATTGTCCGAAGCAAAGCCCTCGATAAGCTCATTGATGTTATAGCCACGATAGAAAAGCTTGCCGTCTGTAGGCACAGCCTCGCCGTCAACGATTTTGTTCTGTCTTATTTCAGATACCTCGGTAAGACCTGTAAGCACGCCTTTACCCTTAAGGTCACGTAAGCCTCTCATTACGTTATGCTTACCATAAAGAGCAGGGTCAATCTGAGAGTTCTGCACACATTTTTCACAAAGATTTTTTACCTCCTCAGTTGTTACGGAGTAGTCGTTATTAACTATTGAATTCACAGCAATCACTACCTTTCTTTTTTACATTCCTATAGCGTATGTACACCGCTTGCTGTGAGAAAGCAATGCACAAATTACAGACATTAATATATATGACTTATTTTACCATATTATACTGCATAAAATCAAGTTTTATTTCTAAAATAAAAAAATCCTTAACACTTTTTGCATAATCGGTTTCAAAATTATTCATTTTTCGTTATTATTTACAGTATTTCACTCATTTTCGAAAAGCTCGGGGTGAAGTCGTGCATAATGAAAAATATATTGCTGAGCAATTCCGGCATATTCCCCGAAATCAGCACCGGTAAAATTCGGGAATAACCTATCCATGGCACGTTTCATCCAAACGTCCACAGGAAAGCCCTCGAGACGGTGAAGTCCGTAAAGCAAAACGCAGTCGGCAACCTTACTGCCTACGCCTGTGATTTTCATTAGCTCAGCCTTTGCTTTGTCGTAGCTCAACTCCTTAAGGGCGTTTAAATTCACCTCGCCGCTTTTTACCTTCTGTGCCGCATCCGCAATATATCTTGCTCTAAAGCCTGCACGAATCGGCGATAAATCCTCGGCTGTTAATTTCGCTAACTCATCGACTGTAGGAAAAGCAAAAACACCCTCAGATATTTCTTTGCCGCAAAGAGTGCATAATCTTTCCACAATTCCCGAAATTCTTTTAATGTTGTTATTCTGGGAAATAATAAAGGAAATAAGTGCTTCAAAGGGTTCCTGTCTCAAGATGCGTATGCCCGGAGCAAACCTTGCCGCTTCTTTTAAAGTAGGATGAATTTTACTAAGGTCGCTTTTTATTTTGCTGTAGTCAAGGTCTAAATCAAAATATGCTCGCCAGATATTTAAAAAATCTTCCTCAGAGGTATAAAGCGCCAAGGTATCGTGATTTTTGCTTAGAGTTATCTCTTTTCCAAAAGCAACACCCGTAAATGAGCCGTCGGTATTTTCCTTAAAACGAAAGCATTGCCCGCACATAAGGGTATCCCTAAGCTCAAAATCGGTAATACCGTAAACCTCTATTTTATTTTCAAATGCTTTATAGTTCATTTTTTATCCCTGCCTTTAAAAAAGCATAGCATTATTATTTTTTGTATGGTATACTGAATTTATAATTATCATATAGGAGAATTGTTATGAAAGAAACTATATGCACAATACCTATTAACGATATTTTTAATCTTCACGACGGATGTCCTTTCTGCCGTATGTACGAGATGCTTGAAAATCAGTACGCAACCTTTATTACAGGCTCGGCTATGATGGACCCCGAAACCCGTGTTGCGACTAATAAAAAAGGCTTCTGCCCAAGACATTTTGAGAAGATTGTCGAGGTTGGCAAACGCCTTCCTGTTGCTCTTATTTTAGAAACACATCTCGATTTCATCCGAAATGAAATTCTGCCTAAAAAAGCAGGCAAGCCCGACAAAAAAACCTTAGCCAAAGCTCAGGAAATAACCGACAGCTGTTATATTTGTGACCGAATTCAGTTTGATATCCAGCATTTTCTGCAGACTGTATTTGTAGAATGGGCAAACTCGGCTGAATTTAAAGAGCTTTATAAAAATCAGGATTTTATCTGTATGAGGCACTACACCGAGGTAATGAGGTATGCAAGCATAAAAATGCCCTCGAAGCACCTGTCGGCATTTCATGAGGACACCTTAAAGCTCGCACGCGGTTACCTTGATACCCTTAAAAACGACACCACTCATTTTTGCCGAATGTTTGATTATCAGAACCGCGGTGCAGATTGGGGCAACAGCAAGGACGCTATTGAACGTGACATCAGGTTCCTTTCGGGCTACCTTGACAGAACGCCCGAAGATAAATGAAGTTTGCCCGAAGGCCAATGAAATATATCTGATGATATATAAAATATTGTAAACAATATGAAGTGTTTGCTCTGCAAACATTATGAGCCACCAGCTCAGCATTTAATAGTTGTTCCAATCGCACGCATAGCGTGCCACCGACATATTCGCTTTTGCGAATACTTCATATCGAAGATACTTCATACGCTATACGTACTTCATATTCCAAAGGAATATTTCATTCATATTACCTATTACTTAAACAAAAGCTCCCCATTAAGGGGAGCAAAGTTTTCTTATATTCTGCGGATTTCAGAAATTGAAGGTACGTCGTGGTACTGCTTGATATACTCGCTTAAGGTGCAGTTGTAAACGCTCTTGAAAGCGGCAATAAACGCCTTAACACTGGGAAAGCCGTTTTCAAGTGCTGCCCTTGTTTCAGAAATACCTGTAGTCTGAATATCTCTTAAAGCATTTTCAAGTCTTATGAGATTCAGATACTGCTTAAAAGTCTTGCGGGTATTCTGCTTGAAATAACGCGAAAAATATGTAGGTGTAAGACCAACGTGCGACGCAATCTCGTCTAAGGTAATACGCTCCTTAAAATTAAGCTTTATATAATCTATTGCTTTTTTGGCGTACTCAAGTTCTTCGTGCTCGGGTATAGTCTGGGTACGAGTTCGTTCCTCCTTACAGGAAACGAAAAGATGCACTAAAATCTGAGCCATAGAGGTAGAAATCTTAAGGTCGGAAAACTCGGTCTGAGCCTGAGTTTCCTCCACAATTTCCTTCAAGAGCTTTGTAATCTCAGCCTTGGCGGCAACGTTTTTGTTAACGTCAAAGCTGTAGGATTCGAAATCCTCGAAATACGCCTTGATATAATTGTACGAAAACTGTACCACAAGATACTTAACGTTTTCCTGTGGAATCTTACCGCAGGTCTGGTGAATATCGTCATTGTTAATAACGATAAAATCGCCGTCGGTAAGGTCGTTATCCACGCCGTTAATCATAACCCAGAAGTTACCCTTGATAATATAGATGACTTCTATATTTTTGTGCCAATGCTTGTTGGTGTAGCACTCCTGTCCGGGCTTATCAAAAAGTATAACTTTACCGGGTAAATTATCATCGGCAGATATTATTTCATACTTATAACGATAATTCTTAGGCATGGTACTACCTCCTTTACATTAATTTCATATCCTTAATTTGTATTGTAACAGAAAAAGATAATTTTTGTATACCCCTAATTTAGCTTGAAAATTATTACCGTTGGCGTATTTTGCCTTAAATATAAATTTTTCGCTAAATTTTAACCTTAAAATATCCAAGTTTTTTTAGAAAGTCGGTGTTTTCTTGAAAAAGAAGCTTAAATTTTTAATATTGTCATTTTTTATCCTTATATTTTTTATAATAAGCGGATGTGAGCTTCCCAGTGTTTTGTCAGATAATATATCTGCAAACAATGCAGAGCTTACAATTTCCTTTATTGACGTAGGGCAGGGCGATGCCACACTGATTGAATGCGATAATGAAGCAATGCTGATTGATGCAGGACTCTATTCTGAGCGACAAGCGGTTACCTCGTACATATACAAAAGGGGCATAAGAAGCCTTGATTACTGCGTTGCCACCCATCCTCACGCAGACCATATCGGCGGTATGAGCGATGTAATTTACAGCCTTGATGTCGATACTCTTGTATATCCCCTTTGTGATACCGAGTCAAGCTCGTGGAATTACGTCTTAGATGCCTGCGACGAGACAGGGGTTTCTTACTTTAACCCCGAGCCTCTTGACACCATTAAATTAGGCAAGGCAACTATAACCTTTCTTTCTCCCGAAAGAAACGCCGTATACGACGACCTTAACAACTATTCATTGGTGCTTAAGCTTGAGTATGAAAATGTTTCCTTTTTATTTACAGGCGACGCCGAAAAGCAAGTCGAAACTAAACTATTGGAAACGCACTTCGATTTAAGTGCAGATGTACTTAAATGCGGTCACCACGGAAGCTCAACCAGCTCCTCTGAAGCTTTTATTAATGCCGTAAATCCTGCGGCAGCAGTTATTTCCTGCGGTATAGATAACGAATATGGTCATCCTCACCGCGAAACTTTAAACACCCTTAATGACCGCGGAATTAAAATTTACCGCACCGATATGAGTTCTACCATTGTGGCACTTTCTGACGGCGAGACCATCACCTTTTGCTCCGGCGACGAGGTTTTAGGCGAGGTTGCCGTCAACACACAATCAGAGACTCAATCTGCTTCAAGTGAAGCTGCATATAATTATGTAGGCAACAAAAACAGCAAGGTTTTTCACTCTCTAAATTGCTCCTCAGTAGAAAACACTAAAGAAAAAAACAAGGTGTATTTCAACACCCGAGAAGACGCGGCAGACAATGGCTACAGCCCTTGCAAAGCCTGCAATCCTTAATGCTATGAATATTACAGAAAAACTCCTTTCCTATACATCAGTATGGGAAAAGCTTAAAAACGAAAAGTCCCCCATTGTGCTTTACGGCACAGGTAACGGTGCTGATACTGTCCTTGACATTTTTGAAAGCCTTAATATAAAAGCAAGTGCAATTTGTGCCAGCGACGGCTTTGTACGCAAACGCATCTTCCGAGGATTTGAGGTTATAAGCATTAGCGACGCTAAAGAAAGGTTTGAAAATCCTCTTTTTTGCCTCAGCTTTGCATCAAGCATCAATGACGTTATGGAAAACATAAAGTCCCTTAACCCATTGGTACCTGTTGTGCCTGTTTTCGGCAAAGATTACATAGACAGAGATTTTATTGTCGGCAATCGTGAGAAAATTGACTCTGCCTACAACCTGCTTTCTGACGATAAAAGCAAAGAAGTTTTCGAAAACATACTTACTTTTGAATTTACAGGTGAGCTTTCTTATCTTATAAAAACCGAAAGCACAAGAGAAGAAGCCTTGTGTAAGCTTTTAAAGCTTACAGATAAAGAGCACTACGCCGACCTTGGAGCATACCGCGGTGACACCGTTGAAGAGCTTGTGAATCTTTGCGGTGGTTTTGAAAAAGCCTATGCCTTTGAGCCTGACAAAAAGACCTTTTTGAAGCTTAAAGAAAACACAAAGGATTTCGAAAACCTGACTCTTTTCCCATATGCTCTATGGAGTGAGAATACCACCCTTAATTTTTCGGGCGGTGGCGGCAGGCAAAGTGCTTTAAGTAATGAGGGCTATGAGGTAAAGGCTGTTGCACTTGACAATATTTTAGGCGATAAAAAAATCACCTATATCAAGGCAGATGTGGAGGGTGCCGAGAAGGAAGCCTTAGAGGGTATGAGCAGGATTTTAAAGGAACAGAAACCGAAATTATGTATAAGTGCATACCACAGTAGTGCCGACATTTTCGAGCTTATTCTGCAAATCCACAGTATCAATCCCGATTACAAAATAAGCCTCAGACATCATCCATACATACCCGCATGGGATACGAACTTGTATTGTATGTAGGCGGCTTTGCCGCCTGCGATATAAATCCTGTCAGGATTTGCGATATACATTCTGTGTGATATAACTTTCGTTGTGATTTGCACCTTCGGTACAAGGGGATTTATATGAAATCGCAACCGAACCCAGTAAGGTTATATCGCATTTGTTAAACAAATATATCGCATGAGCAATAAGCTCATATATCGCAAAACGATTAGTTTTTATAATTATTCTATGCCATCAGCTCTGCACCAAGCAAGGTGTAGAGCTCTGATTTTTTCAGCAGTCCTGTCGCTTTATTAAGCGGCTTGCCGTCCTCAAAAACTATAATTGTAGGCACCGCAGAAATACCGAAGGCAGTCTTGAGGCTCGGCTCTTTGTCAATATCAACCGTGTAAAATTGTGTTAAGCCAAAGTCACGTTCGGCTTTTTCCACCATAAGCTTCATGCTTCTGCAAAAACCGCACCAAGGTGCAGTAAAAAGCACCGCACACCGCTTGTCTTCGAAAAAAACCTTTTCTCTAAAGTCTTCTGTATTCAAAATTTCCATATTTATCACCTTATTTAAACATATACCCTGCAGTATCAAGCATATTGCTCATAGATTTAAGGGCTTTGCCTGCTTTTTTCTTCATATTCTTTTTACTGCCCTTGTCCATCATCTTAGAGCCGACCACACCTGCGGCAACACCTGTCATAACGCCAACCGCCATACCTTTTACAATGGTCATTGCTTTCATATTTTCACCTCCCAAACTAAGACTTGCATAATTAGTATTTACAGTTTAAAATACTTTTAGAGGTGATAACTTTTGCCAGAACTTAATATTGTATTGGTAGAGCCTGAAATTCCACAAAACACAGGCAACATAGCACGAACCTGTGCCGCTACAGGTGCAAGGCTTCATTTAGTTGAGCCTATGGGCTTTACTGTTGACGACAAAAAGCTTAAACGCTCGGGGCTTGACTATTGGTATCTTCTGGATATCACATACTACAAGGATTTAGACGACTTTTTTGAAAAAAATAAAGACGGCAAATTCTTCTATTTTTCCACAAAAGCAAGGCATACTTATGCTGAGGTGGAGTATCCTGACAAAGCGTACCTTGTTTTCGGCAAGGAAACTGCAGGACTTCCCGAAGAACTGCTTTTAAAGAATAAGGACACCACCGTGCGAATTCCTATGATTAGTGATGCACGAAGCCTTAACCTTTCAAACTCTGTGGCAATCGGCGTTTACGAGGCTTTAAGGCAGTGGAACTTCCCCGAGCTTCAGAATTTCGGAGAATTACATCGGCATTCCTGGGATTAACAGTTTTGCAGGCGGATATTATCCGCCCGCAAAACGCTTATGTAATATGAAACCTTTTGGGCGATTAATACTCGCCCCTACAAGACAACTTGCATATTAACAAAGAAAATAGCCAAAAATTACTGTAAATACTTATTAAAATGCAAATATGTACTTGATATTTGTATAGAGATTGTAGTATAATTAACAAGGTAAAATTTGTCTTTTTTGACAAGAAATTCATTTGAAAGGAATAATACCTATGAACCTTAACAAAGTAAGCGTTGATGATATCAACGTAGCAGGCAAAAAAGTATTAGTTCGCTGCGACTTTAACGTTCCCCTTAAAGAGGGCGTTATCACAAACGACAAC
>JAFUPE010000093.1 GCA_017481395.1 Ruminococcus sp.
GCGGCTTCTTATAATTGGGCAATTCCAAAATAAATGCTGATTTCTTTTCTTTAGACACAATAGATATAAGCTTAGATATTAAAAGGGTAGTTGCTACAGAAATTATAAGCAGTAACACAAGAATTACAGCTGTAATCAATGAGGTTAATCCGCTTGAAAAAGCTGACGCAAAGAATATTGTGCTTAGAGCAATCAGCGTTGGAATTCTTCCGTTGCAGGGTATAAAGCTGTTGGTAAGCATCGCAATATTACGCTCTTTTTTAGAGCTTATTATTCTGCAACCCACAACTCCACATGCGTTACAGCCAAAACCCATAAGCATTGTAAGTGCCTGCTTACCGCTGGTGCCCGATTTCATAAAAACACTGTCCATATTAAACGCTACACGAGGCAGATACCCGAAATCTTCAAGCAATGCAAATATGGGAAAAAATATCAGAGCAGGTGGCAGCATCACAGCAACTACCCAACAGGCTGTTTTTATTACGCCGTCACATAAAAATGATATTATAATTTCAGGAATTTTAAGATCATAAAGTAAACTTGATACAGAGTCTATAACATAAGAAAATAAACTGCTTAAAAGCTCGCTGGGATAGTTTGCACCAAAGGCTGTAATCCAGAAAAGCCCTAACATAAACAGTATCATTATAGATATTCCGCTAAGCTTAGATGTAAAGACTTTATCAAGCAACAGGGACTTATCTTTCTTTTTAGTGTTGCTTACTACTACTGCATATTTAACGATTTCTCTGGATTTTTCAGCAATAGTTTGAGACAGTTCAAGCTTATCGGAAATATTCTTAAGACTTGTTATGCTGTTTACCGAGTATGTTCTTATGCTCCTGTCTGCGACAGCTACGGCTTTTTCTATTAATTCGTTTATACCAATTTTTCGTTTGGCACTAACTTTCACCACAGGAATACCAAGTAAAAGCGATAGTTCATCAGCATCTACATAAATGCCGTTTTTCTCGGCTATATCTGTAATATTCAAACACAATACAGCTTTATCGGTTTTCATAAGTATCTGCAATGCAAAGCTAAGATTACGCTCTAAAGCATTTGCATCAGCAACAATTATCAAAGAATCATAACCGCCGCTTTCGATAAACTCATTAGTAACAGCTTCTTCCTCTGAATCTGCGAAAACAGAATAACTGCCCGGCAAATCAATGATTTTATGTATCCTTCCTTTGGCTTTAAAATCACCTGAGCACACCTCAACTGTTTTACCAGACCAATTTCCCGTGTGCTGATTAAGTCCTGTAATAGCGTTAAATACTGTGCTTTTACCAACATTCGGGTTGCCTGCTAACGCTATTGTGCAGCTGTTTTTCATCTGACCCGCCTCACTGTAAAACTACATAGATTCTGTCTGCTGTTTCGTTTCTCAAAGCAACAACTGTGTTTTTTACTTTATAAGCCGTTAGTGATTTTCCCATTCCTTTTATTAATGCTTTAACCTCGGTATTTACCGAAAAGCCAAGCTCTACGAGCCTTTGAGCCAAGTCAAAGCTCATATCAATACCTGATATTTTAACTTTTTGCCCGATTTTAATATCGCTTAATTTCATATTAACACCTGTTTTGTTATATTCCTTTATAAACTATGAATTAAAGAAACC
>JAFUPE010000008.1 GCA_017481395.1 Ruminococcus sp.
CATCAACGCTGCTATGAAGGCTGCTGCTTCCGAGTCCTTCGGTTACAACGAGGATGAAATCGTTTCTTCCGATATCATTGGTATCACATACGGTTCTCTCTTAGATTCTACTAATACAATGGCAACTTACATGCCTGAGACAGATACAACTCAGGTACAGGTTGTTTCTTGGTACGACAACGAGAACTCTTACACATCACAGATGGTAAGAACTATCAAGTACTTCGCAGAGCTTTAATTTTAAATTAAACCTACACTTAACGGGTAACCTTTGGGTTGCCCGTTTTTTGTTTCATAAAAGCAATCATAAAATTCAACCGTTTTTCTGTTGTTAACCTTATTTTGAGAACTTTTTGACATATTGTTAATTTTAACTAATATCGTTTACATATTATATCGTCTTTGGTTATATTTACCAAAGAGTAAAGATGATTTTCGTCAATATTATTTTGCTATAAGGTTGAAAAAAGCTAATAAGTTTGGTACAATAGTAAGCGTGAAATAGTATATCTTATTTTGCAAATATATTGCATAAAGGAGAAGATAGAAATGATTTATCAGTTAAACGAAGAAAGAGACCACATTCAGCTTTACTATGACGGCGACGCTGTAAGAGCTTATGACTTTTTCGGTGCCCATATGGAAAACTGGGACGGCAGAGACGGCGTAGTGTTCAGAGTATGGGCTCCTAACGCAAAATCCGTATCTGTTGTTGGCGATTTCAACGGTTGGAATCAGGAAGCCAACTTCATGTACAAAATCAACGAAGGCGGTATCTGGGAAGTATTTATCGAAGGCTTGGGTGCTTTTGCAATTTACAAGTTCTGCGTTGAGACTCCTTGGGGCGAAAAGCTTTTGAAATCTGACCCCTATGCTTTCCACACACAGACAAGACCCGACAACGCTTCTGTTGTTTATTCTTACAATAACCATATCTGGAGAGATGAACCTTGGTACATCAAGAAGGCCGAAAAGCATCACTTTGAGAAGCCTCTTAACATTTACGAGGTACACGCAGGCTCTTGGAGAAAGTACGCCGACGGCAACACCTTCTCTTACGCTAAATTGGCTGAGGAGCTTATCCCTTACGTTAAGGAAATGGGCTACACTCATATTGAGTTTATGCCTATGACCGAATATCCCTTCGACGGCTCTTGGGGTTATCAGGTAACAGGTTACTTTGCTCCTACATCCCGCTATGGCTCTCCTGACGATTTTATGGAGTTTATCGACAAGTGTCACGAAGCAGAAATCGGCGTTATTATCGACTGGGTTCCTGCTCACTTCCCCAAGGATGCACATGGTCTCGGCCGTTTCGACGGTATCCACTGCTACGAGTACGAAGACAGCCGTAAGGGCGAGCATAAAGAATGGGGTACATACGTATTCGACTACGCAAGAAACGAGGTTGTAAGCTTCCTTATTTCTTCTGCTATGTTCTGGATTGACAAGTACCACATCGACGGCATCCGCGTTGACGCTGTTGCTTCTATGCTTTATCTTGACTACAACCGCAAGGACGGCGAGTGGGTAGCTAACTGCTTCGGCGGTAAAGAGCACCTTGAGGCTGTTGAGTTTTTAAAGAGACTTAACACAGCAGTTCACCTTCACCACCCCAGCGTTATGATGATTGCCGAGGAAAGCACATCTTGGCCTATGGTTACACGTCCTGTTTATGACGGCGGTTTAGGCTTTGACTATAAGTGGAATATGGGTTGGATGAACGACATGCTTCACTACATGTCTCTTGACCCCCTCTGGAGACCTTTCCATCACGACAACCTTACTTTCAGCTTCCTTTATGCATTCTCCGAAAAATTCTTACTCCCCATCTCTCATGACGAGGTAGTTTACGGCAAGGGTTCTCTTATTAACAAAATGCCAGGCGACTACGATATGAAGTTTGCAGGTGTAAGGGTATTCTACTCCTATATGATGGCCCACCCCGGCAAGAAGCTTACCTTCATGGGCAGTGAAATCGGCCAGTTTGACGAGTGGCAGTGCGAAAACGAAATTCAGTGGGGTCTTTTACAGTACGAGAAGCACCAGAAGCTTAACCACTTCTTTGCTGATATCAACAAGTTCTACAAGGACAATGCTCCTATGCACACTGTTGACTTCAACTGGGAGGGCTTCAACTGGATTCACCACGACGACTATAACCAGTCTGTAATCGCTTTCCGCAGAATTGATACAGATGGTAATGATATCGTTGTTATCTGCAACTTCCAGCCTATGTACCGCGAGAACTACAGCATCGGCGTTCCTCAGTATGGTGTATACTCTGAGGTATTCAATTCTGATGATGCACAGTACGGCGGTAACGGAATTTCTAACGGTCATGAAATCAAGACTGCAGACGTTCCCTTACATGGTCTTGAGCAGTCTATTACTCTTAACCTGCCTCCTATGAGTGCTATTTACCTCAAGTGTACTCAGGTTATCGAGAAGCCTAAGAAGAAGGCTACCAGAAAACCTGCCGCAAAGAAAGCAACCAAGAAGGCTGAGGAAAAGAAGCCTGCAGAAAAGAAGACAGCAACCAAGAAGGCCGCAACAACCAAAAAGGCTGCTGAAAAGAAAGCAGACGAGAAGCCTGCCGAGAAAAAGCCCGCAGCTAAAAAGACAACAGCTAAAAAGACAGAAAAGGCTGCTGCCAAAACCACCAAGACAACTAAAGCTAAGGCAGAAAAGGAAACCAAATCCGACAAATAATCCGCCTTGGTAAGTGTAAAATTAACGGGCGAAGTGTATACCATTATGCTTCGCCCTATTGTTTGAATTCTTATATTCAGATAAAAAGTAAGAAGGTGTAATTATGTATCCTAAGCAAGAGGTTGTAGCCATGCTGCTTGCAGGCGGTCAAGGCTCCAGACTCGGTGTACTTACAAAAAGGCTTGCCAAGCCTGCCGTACCTTTCGGCGGTAAGTACAGAATTATTGACTTTCCCCTATCTAACTGTGCTAATTCAGGTATTGAGGCTGTAGGTGTGCTTACACAGTATCAGCCCTTAGTCCTTAACGAATATATCGGCAACGGTCAGCCATGGGATTTGGACGGTATGCATTCAGGTGTTACCTGCCTTAGCCCCTATCAGGCTGTTGAGGGTGCAGAGTGGTACTCCGGTACTGCCAATGCCATTTATCAGAACATCGCCTACATAGACCGTTACCACCCCGACTATGTTGTAATTCTTTCGGGAGACCATATCTATAAAATGGATTACTCCGAAATGATTGCCTACCACAAAGAAAAGGGTGCTGACTGCACAATTGCGGTTATTGACGTTTCTTTAGAGGAAGCAAGCCGTTTTGGCATCCTTAACACAAATCCCGACGGCTCTATCTACGAATTTGACGAAAAACCAAAACACCCCAAAAGCACAAACGCATCGATGGGTATTTACGTTTTTCACTGGGATAAGCTTAGAAAGTATCTTATTGAAGACGAAGCCGACGAGAACTCTGACCATGACTTTGGCAAAAACGTACTTCCCACCATGCTTAACGCAGGCGAGAAGATGTTTGCATATTCCTTTGAAGGTTACTGGAAAGACGTTGGTACCATCGACAGCCTTTGGGATGCCAATATGGATATCTTAAATCCCCACGTTTGCCTTGACCTCAAAAACGTTTATTCAAGAAATCCTATGATGCCGCCTCACTATTTAGGCGAGCACGCTGAAATCCAGAACTCTATGTTGGCCGACGGCTGCGACGTTGACGGCAAGCTTGAATTTTCAATTCTCTTCTCAGGTGTAACCGTTGGCAAGGGTGCCGAGATTAACTCTTCTATAATCATGCCCGGTGCTGTTATTGAGGAGGGTGCAAAGGTTCTTTACTCTATTGTTTCCGAAAATGCTCACATAGGCAAAAACGCAGTTATCGGCGGATGTCCCGAGGATTACCCCAACCGCGAGGATTGGGGCGTTGCAGTTGTAGGCGACGGCGTAAATGTGGCTGATGGTGCTAAAGTAGCACCTAAGGCTATGATCGACAAGGACGTGGAGGTGTAAAGAATATGTCAATAAATAAATTAGCAGGTATCATTTTTGCGAACTTAGGCGACGAAAAGCTTCCCGAGCTTACCGCAAAGCGAAGCCTTGGCAGCGTACCCTTCGGCGGAAAGTACAGGCTTATTGACTTTTCACTTTCCAATATGTCGAACTCAGGCATCAACAACGTAGGCATAATTGCTAAAAACAATTTCCACTCTCTTATGGACCATATAGGCTCAGGCAGAGCGTGGGACTTATCAAAACGCAGAAGCGGTGTTTCTATCCTTTCGCCCTATAACGGCAACTCCTTTGAAAACCGTATTATGGCTATGTATCAGCTTCACGGCTATTTAGAGCATCTTAAGGAGGAATACATTGTTATTGCTTCCTGCGAATGCATTCAGAATTTCGATTATCAGAAATTCTTCGAGCATCACCTTAAAAAGGGTGCCGATATTTCGGTAGCATATCAGAAAATGACTATTCCCGATAACGAAACCGCACCTTTGGCGTTGACTCTTGATGATGATGGCAGAATAACCGATATGCTGATTAAATTTAACAGCGGTGAACAGTGCAACATGGCTGTAAGCTCGGTGCTTATTAAGAAGGATTTACTTTTAAGCCTTGTTAAAAAGTGCGTAAGTGCCAATACCCTTAACTTCAGACAGAATATTTTGCAGGACAACGTGAATAAGCTTAATATGTACGGCTTTGAAGTTACAGGCTACTGTGAGCATATTGCTTCTATCGCCGACTATTTCAGAATTAACATGAGTCTTATGTCGCAGGAGGTTAGAAAAGAGCTTTTCAACCCCTTAAGACCAATTTACACCAAGGTAAGAGACGATATGCCAAGCCGTTACGGCTTAACAAGCAAGGTAACAAGCTCATTAGTTGCTCAGGGTTGTAAAATCGACGGTGAGGTTGAAGGTTCCATACTTTCAAAGGGCGTTACCATTGGCAAGGGTTCAGTTATCAAAAACTGTATCATTATGCAAGACACCAAAATCGGCGAGAATTGTAATTTAAGCTACGCAATTATTGACAAAGACGTTGTCATTCAGCCTAATCGCTCATTAATGGGCTATGAAACATATCCCATTTACATTGCAAAACAAACAATTATTTAACCCATTACATTCAGGAAGGAATGATTTTATATGAGAATACTTTATTGTACCTCTGAGGCAAACCCCTTTGCAGGTTCCGGCGGACTTGCAGACGTTGCAGGAAGCCTGCCCCCTACCCTTTGCAGAAAGGGTCAGGACTGCAGAATCGTAATGCCCCTTTACGGTACCATTCCCTATGAGCTTAAGTGCTCTATGAACTTTATCACAAACTTTACTGTACCTGTTGCATGGAGGCACCAGTACTGCGGTCTTTTCTGGGCAAGACACAACGACTGCACATACTACTTCATTGACAACGAGTACTACTTCCAGAGAGATAAGCTTTACGGATTTTATGACGATGCTGAGAGATTTGCATTCTTCTCAAGAGCTGTTCTTGAGATGCTTCCCTACATCGACTTCCATCCCGACATTATCCACTCTAACGACTGGCAGACTGCCCTGATTCCCACTTACTACTACTTGTTCTACTCCAAGAATCCTTGGTACTACAACATTAAGAACATTTTTACAATTCACAACATTCAGTATCAGGGTATGTACGGCTGGGATGTTAACACAGAGTGTGTTGGTATTCCTGAAAGCGAGCAGAAAATCCTTGAGATGGACGGCAAGCTCAATATGGTTAAGGGTGCTATTCAGACCGCTGTAAGAGTTACCACTGTTTCTCCCGAATACGCTATGGAGATTAAAGACCCATGGTTTTCACACGGCTTGCATCATCCCCTTAACAACAACCACTACAAAATCTGTGGTATCTTAAACGGTATCGAGCCTCGTGATTGGGACCCTGCTACTGACTATCACCTTTACAGAAACTACACAATGGACGATATGAGTGGCAAGGGCGAGTGTAAGCGTGCATTACAGGAAAGACTCGGCCTTGAGCAGAGATGGGATGTTCCCCTTGTTGCTATGGTTACACGTCTTGTTTCTCACAAGGGTCTTGACCTTGTTCGCGACAGCTTAGAGAACTTACTTAACACCGAGAATATGCAGTTTATCGTTCTTGGTACAGGCGACAAGGAATACGAAGACTTCTTCAGAGCAATGCAGAATAAGTATCCCGGCAGAGTATGCTTCTGCAACGGCTTTATTCCTGAGCTTGCAAGAAAGTTCTACTCAGGTGCTGACATCTTCCTGATGCCCAGTAAGAGTGAGCCTTGCGGCCTTGCACAGATGATTGCTTTACGCTATGGTACAATTCCCGTTGTAAGAGAAGTTGGCGGTCTTAAGAACTCTGTATTTGACAGTGCTTCAGGTCACGGCAACGGCTTTACATTTGCTAACTACACTGCTGACGATATGGCTCATGCCTTAAGACGTGCACTCTGGGGTATTCAGGACGAGCACGGCTGGAAGAGCCTTATGTGGAGAGCAATGATGAGCAACAACTCCTGGGATAGAAGTGCAAACGACTACATCGTAGTTTACGAAGATACTCTCAACTGGGCATAAGTGGGTTAGCCACCCACGGGGCAATTCCGCCCGTTAGCCACGGAAGGCAAATCCGCCTTTAGATAGGTTGCTATAACAATTAACTTTGATTAACGGCGGGTATAAAACGACATACAAATAATTAAGCACTTACGGTTTTAATAAACTGTAAGTGCTTTTTATATATAAATATATACATTTAAATTAATAACCTAATTCTGCTAATTCATCTATAATATCTTTATAGACGTCGACAATATCGGAAACACCTTCACCTGATTTATTGGAAATTGGTCTTCTTCTCATATCCACTTCATCACAATGGGAAATTCCTCTTTTTCCAACACCACGATAAACTCCTTTAAAGTTGCCCCACTCTGCTGAATGGGGAGTTACTAATCCATCATTTTCTCCTTCTATCTTATTAACAATAATATTAGAAAGCCATAAAAACAAATCGCTACTTGGCTTTTTCATAACAAATGCAAAACTTTGATAATACACAAATTCGCAGTTCGGCGTTTCTCTATTAAATTTTTCAGCCGCATCTGTTGTAAATGAACAAATAACTTTATATGTATTCGGTTTTTTATCACCTATCAACCGAAACCAACAATCAGCACAAAAAGCACCAAATTTTATTAAAGGCTTAGGAATACGCATAAACCAATCGACTGTTTTTGAACCTCGATGTGGTGTTGATATGGTAGTAAGAGAAGCAACTTTACTGCTAAATTTTTCTGTAGAAATAGCATAACGACAATCCAAACCACCTTTGGAGTGAGCAATAATATTAACTTTATCGGCACCTGTTAGCGAAATAATTTCTTCAATTCTGTTTGCTATGTGTTTTCCGTTTGTTTCAATATCAGCATTACTATCCTGGTTTCCGTAAAATACTTCACAATCTAAATCTTCCATCATCTTTGGGATTCTTCCCCAATAACAGATTCGCTTGCTGTCACGAAAACCCATTCCATGAACTAATAAAACAGGGTATTTAAGCTTGCTCATAAAACTCACCGCCTTAAATAAATACTATCACATTCACTAACGATATATCAACAAAAAGTTCTATTTTAAGAACAAACAAAAACAACCCGCCGTTGATGGCAGGTTGCACATTGATTTAACTGGTCCGTAGGCGAAATGCCCTCAAGGGGCTACCTTGTTACCAGTGCTCGCCTAAGATAAAGTTTACGCCTTCCTCTTTGAGCTTTTCAAGGCGTAAGTTGTAGGCATCCATTGCTTCTTTTTCAAAAGCAACCTCGCCCTTAAAACCTGCCAAAGATAAAATACGTTTAGTAAGCTTGGGGTTAAGGGGTAAAATGGGACCTAACACATAGGTAGCAAAGAAGTTTTTGTAATGAATTCCTTCATTTACGTCATCAGGGTTATTGCCGATTCCTCCCTTTACCTTCATAAAAGGAGTATTACATTTGCTGTAGATATATGCAAACTGAGAACGACAACCCACAACCTCTATATCTTCATAATCGCCTAAGAACATTGAGTTGTGGCGGAAATAC
The DNA here is from genome assembly GCA_017481395.1 of Ruminococcus sp. The sequence continues at coordinate 8,094 of JAFUPE010000008.1, forward strand.
TCAGAGCTGCGTTTTGAATAAAATGAAAAAATACCAAGTGCATCCCACTTATTATCATCCTCGGCAATATATTCGCCGAAAAGCTCCATAGCATTGCCTGTGCAAAGAAAAACCACACCAGCCTCTATACATTCCTTAATTCGGTTTACATAAGGTTTAAGGGCATTTATGGCAAAGAGCTGGCTTTTCTCGGTCATGGAGCCAATGTAAATCATATCAACTTCATTATTGATAAAATGAGGCTCTGACTGCAGAGAAGTTTCGATAAACTCTGCGTCCTTACAGGTTTTCTTAAGATAAAGAGCATTACCTGCATCACCATAAACTGTTGAAAGCTCAGAGAAAAGAAGCTCTATTTTCATTTTGCCTCTCCCCTTTCCTTTTTGATACGCTCGGTAATTTCAGCAGTAACCTTGCGAGCCTCTGCAGAGGTGTAGATATCGTAAACTATGTAAACGGTTTCTACGTCGCTGATATCTGCGTGATTTAAAACATCAAGATGCTTTGGGATACAGATAATTTTACTCTCATCAACACCAGCCAGAAGCATTCTCAGCTTATGGTCAAGGTATCTGTCACCGCCAAGGACAATCTTTGTAACGCTGTCATCATTTAAGAACTCGTAGTCAGTGTCGTAAAACCATGCTACGGTTTCGCTTTTCCTGGGATTCTCGAAGATTTCATCAAGAACCATTAACAAAAGCTTTTTAGACTTATCCTTTTTGATATTCTCAAATACAGTAGAAACCGCTGTAGGATTGTGAGTCTTTGCAAGCTTGCGGTGAATGTTTACGCCGCACACAACTTCACTGCCTTCACGGGATACAGGCGGCTTGATTGAATCAAGAGCCTTGGCAATATCCTCAGGCTTTTCGCCGATATCACGAAGAATAGACACCATTGCGGCTGTGTTGTAGATATTATGAATTGCAGAGTTAGGAATAGGATAAGTAAACTTACCTTCCTTTTCACTTACAACCATTTCTGCATCATTTGCAGACTCTACAAGATAATCTCTGTTGGGATTTTTAAATCCGCATTTGCTGCATTTATACTCGCCGATATTGCGGTAGTTGCGGTAAGTATACTCAGGCTTACCTCCGCATTTCAGGCATACGGGATAATCGTCAATAAGTGTATCAAGGGGATTTGTACCAAGATACTTTGCGCCAAAAGCTACACGACGATTACTTTCACCAATTAGCGAGCTTACTGGGTCATCACCGCACATAACAACAACGCTTTCGGGTGAACCTTCTGCCGCACGTCTCAGGCGGTCAGCGATATACTCGGGATTACCGTTTCTAAGCATTGAATCACGGGAAACGTTGTTGACAATAAGGTATGTAGGCTTAAGGCGTGGCACATTAACAGGAGAGATAAGCTCGTCAGCCTCGATAATTGCAACGTCTTTTATGGGCTTATTAAAAATGCTTACTGCATCCAGAAGGCACCTTGCCTGACCTGCGTTATGATTGGCACCCCAATCGTTGTAAGCTACCTTGTAGCCGAGCTTTTTGAGGGTTTCGGCAAGCATATTTGAAATTGTGGTTTTGCCGTTAGTGCCTGTAACGACAATTGTAAGCTTAGGCTTTGCTACACGAGCTAAAAAATCCTCGCAAATTCTGACAGACACCATACCCGGGCGGTCGTCACGTTCTGCGTGAAAAAGCTTCCATAGAAAGAGAAAGGTTTTTCCACCCCATAACCCTATCCAGAACCTTAAATTA
>JAFUPE010000094.1 GCA_017481395.1 Ruminococcus sp.
GGCTTGCGACGCTCGCTAAACCGCAGTTTACTTTTGTGTAAATGAGGATTTAGCGGGCTAGCGTAACGCAGAAATTCGCCTTTTTAATCATTTAACCAAAACTTTCTTGCCGTTTACAATGTAAATACCGGGAGCGCTGATGTTCTCAACTCTGCGGCCTGTAAGGTCGTAGATACCTTTCACATTTCCGCTTTCACCTTTCACCTCGCTAATGCCTGTTGTGCCCTCGCCGAAACGGAAGCTGTAAGAAGCAGCGTTCATACCTGTTGTCTTTGGCAAGTATGCCTTGTTTGCATTGTTCTTGAATGCTGTATTTGAAAGCTGGTTCTTAGTTGCTGTGTAAAGACCAACCTCTTCGTCTTTGATACCAAGAACATAAGCATCGTCTGCTACATAGCAGTCAACGATTGAACCCTCAAGAAGATTTGACTCAATCTCAGGAGCCTCGTCAGATGTATAGTAGAAATTATACGAAGTTCCATCGCCAACATTCTTAAGTATAACCGGAGTCGCGGCAGGGATAACGTTATTAACTTGCTCTAAAGTTGCCCAATTATCATTTGTAGCGCTTACAACATAAGCCTCAACACCAGCAGGGATAGAAACCTTGTAACCAAGGTGCAATGTTGCATACTCTGCAGCAAAAGTAACTGCCTTTGTAAGGTTCATAACATCCAACTTTGCGAATGAAACAGTAATAGTTCCATTAGACTCAGTAAAGGAATCGCCGTTGCCGTCTGTTGCGTAGCAACGTACTTTATATGTTCCGCCCTCAGCAACGCCCACGGTATATACAGCAGTAGTACCAGTACCTGTAGACTTTGCAGCGTAATCACCGGCCACGATGTTGCCCTCAGCGTCGATTACCTCAACACCACGTACGTTCAATTTGTGGTTGCCTGTTGTAAATGCAAATGTAACGGTAGCAGTTCTTGCACCAGCAACAGTCACAGCACCTTCAATATACTTGATACCGTTAGCAAGCGCGTTGTCATTCAATACGGTTGATGTCAGTTCCTCTGCAGCAGTCCAAGGAGTGCTTGTTGTCCACTGGAATGTTACATCATCCTCAACAGGGTTCTCGTAGTCGTTGATAGCAGCCTGTGCCTGTGCAAGGATAGCCTCATCTACAGGGAAATCATTAACCTTTACAAAAATCAATGGCGAGCCACCATCAGCCATATCACTTAAAGCATTCCAACGAATAGGGTAACCGGTCTTTGAAGCAGTACCGCAACCACTTGAAAGCAGTTTCTCAGTACCATCAACAGTTGCTTTGATTATAGCATAATCAGTATGCGAAGTATTCTGTGCTATGGTTATAGGACATGGACGGGCAGCGTCAAGATATGCAGCCTTTGCAGCATCAGCGCTTTCTTCCGAGTATGTAAGGAACTTGCCATTAGATACATTGAAAAGATACTTATTGTTATTTTCAGAAGTAACAAGATACCACTCAAGTTCTACAGGGTCTGTTGATGAATTGAAGTGCGATGAACCATAGTTACCCAATGTTACGTCCGCAAGAACACCCTTTGTTGGGTAGCTGTCGTGGTATGCCAAGTAACCGCGGCTGTTCTGCTTCCAGTATACCCAATAAACTCCGTCCTCTGTTGGACTTGCAATTTCTTCTGTTGTAAATGCTTTTACATTAACAACGAAGTTTGAAGCTACTATACCATAATTACCGCCACTGATTACAAAACTTACAAAACGGCTATTGATGTCGTTTACAGTCAAAGTTTGAGTTGAAGCAGATGACTGGGTTGAAGCACCCCCTTCTGGAGTGAGTGTTGCAGCGTTAGTTCCTGATGTAACATAATCAAAACTGTACGACTCAATCATATAACCCTTTGGAACACTCAGCACATAAGTGGAAGAGTTTGCAGAACCACCGAAAAGTTTCAGATTGTCGCCATCGGGTGCCATGTTGTTTGCACCAGAACTCACTGTAAGTTTAAGACTTGCCGGGTTCTCGCCGGTTGTAGTGAAAGACCATAGGTAATTCCAGTTACCAGCAGTTCCTGACTGTTTATTGGTAAGTGTACCTGTGCTCATGCTTACTTTGTAAGTCGCAGTCTGCGCCATTGCACCGATTGTAATGAACAACGATGCGATTAATAAAGTAATTTTTTTCATGTTTTATTAAGTTAACGTATTAATATTCGCCTATTTTATCAAACTTGTGCAAAAGTAATAATAAGTCTACTTTTTACCCCCCCCCAATAGTTAAAATATGTTAACAAAAGAGCATGATATCAAAAAAGTAAATCAAAGAACTAAATAGAGCCTTTAAAGTTATCATTTATAACCCGCCCTAAAATGGGGGACATAAAAAACACGTGGACAACATCGCAATATCCACTGATGAGGTCTTGGCGTACCCGGAAGATAGATATGCAAGTTGTCCACGCTGCATATACAGCGCGGACATCAACTTTGCTACTATTCTTCCTTTGTTTGATTTAACCGCCAAGTTTAACGGGACACCCCGCCAGGGCAAAATGCCCTCATCAGTTAGGATAGTAAAGCTAATGCGCTATGTTTCATATGTCATAGCCGCACAAAACGGCTATATCTGCAAATATAATAATTTTTATTATTACATAATAAAAAAAATACAGACTTTCATTCTTATTCAAGTACAAATCTCCACAATACACTGAACTATAATCACCGAGCCCTACAGGCAAGACACACACGCCTTTCAAAAAGGATTAACGTAAAATTCTGGGGAATTTCATTTTCATGCATATAATTTTGCCAGTCCGAAAAAGGGGAAATCTTTATCTTTTACCCCTCTGAACTGTGCTCGGTTTTGAGATTCTTCGCTCCGTTACTCTTCGCTCCAGAATGACAATGTCCAACGAATTTTCATTGCAATAGTAATTCCAATAATAACCGGCACCGTTAGAATTCTACAGCTTGAACAACCGTTCAGGCATCGAAACAGGATAAAAGCAGTTTGAGCAATACAAAAGATTAGCAAAGGTAATCCGTCGCTGAAAGCGAAACGGCACCGTTAAAAAATCCAATGCAGGGCCGTTTGTTTGCAGGCCATTGTGCGAGGCATGTTTGCCAATCTAAAAAGGGAAAAATCGTTATCTTTCACCACCCCTCCGAACAGTACCTCGATTTTGAGATTCTTCGCTTCGTCACTCTTCGCTCCAGAATGACAATGTCCAACGAATTTTCATTGCAAGAGTAATTTTCAAAAAGAAACCGGCACTGTGTGAGCAACAGTTGTTGTTAGCAGCAAATAAGGATAAAGAATGGGGGATGTTTGAGCGGTGGATTATCCTGTTGCTGTTATTGCGTGAATAGCGAGTTACCCCATTCCCTTATTTACTGCGTTAAGACAACAACGGCAAGAATAAAACGACCGAGGGATGTTGCTTGCAACTCGTGAGCAAAGTTTTATTCGACTTGTAAACTTTGTGCCGGGCGTTTTGGTACTTTTGCGCAACAAAAGTACATGACAGAACGACAACAAGAAGAATACAAGACAACAGGTCAAGGGTAAGTGGATAGCTGAATATAAGAACTGTTGATTAGCAATACAAACTAAGGGCGAACACATAGGTTCGCCTCTCCCTTACCCTCTCCAGTAGAGAGGGAATCAAAATATGTAGAAGAGATCCCTCGGCGCTGCGCTTTGTCGGGAAATATAGGATATCGCCAAATAAATTTGCAGTTTTTTTGATGTTTATTGATAAATAAAATCAGGTTTCCTAACAAAAGGCGTTCCGCGTTTGATGACAGCAAACATTCGTAGCAGCAACTTGAACTTAATGGCA
>JAFUPE010000095.1 GCA_017481395.1 Ruminococcus sp.
AGCGATGCTACGCTTGACAAGATGCTGCTCATGCCGTCGAAGCTTCGCTTTAATCGTTAATCGTTCCTCGTTACTCGTTAAACGTTCTATCACTTCCACAAGTCGCCCCATGAGCCACGGTTCTCGTTGCTCCAAGCCTGATCTACGGTTACTCTTTCGTTACCATAATTTATTGACGCAGCGAGCATGTTCTCTGCCTCTACGTTTACCTCTGTCATAAGAGGTGCTGTATAATTCTTTTTCATATTATTCCTAATTTATTCTTGGTTTTTGTGGTGGGCAGACGCACCGGTCTGCCCCTACATGTTTCCTCAACTCTAAACTCTCAACCCTCAACTTTAGAGGGTGGGGCTACTTACTTCACCACCCTCTTAACTCCGTTCACAACATAGATGCCCGGCTGGGTAATCTCGTTTATTTTGCGGCCCTGGAGGTCGTAGATTTCTTCTTTCTCATTTCTCATTTCTACTTTCTCAACCGCTGTTGTGCCGGGGAAACGAACCTCGATTGACTGGTTCTGTGACTCGGCTGCGATATAATCCTTGTTCATTGCAAGTTCACCGGCAGTAGTTCTGTAGAAACCGGCCTCATCGTTAAACGCTGAAAGAATATATGAGTCTGCGGGAATGTCCTTAGCAGCACCGGCTGTGTTCGCAAGAACATTATTCTCAATAGTTGCCGCTGTTTCGCCTGCCGCAGGAGCCATTGTTATGCTACCAGCCTCTGTGCCAACCAAAATAACACCGGTGTTTGCAGGAATTGCAGCGGTAGCGGCAACAGCATTAAGTGTTACAAAGCCGTCGCCTGCAGTTGCGTAGTATGCTGTAACGCCCTCAGGAACCACTGTCGCAAAAGGAGCGCTGAATGTAGCCATTGCTTTGTTGTGCAGCTCGCTTGTAAGCAACGGGCTTGTACCTACTGCGTTCAATACAGGTTTGTTGGCGTATTCGACCTCATCCATAATGAATGCAGAAGAGTAAGAGCTATTATAGAAAGGTGCTGCGGCTTGATCGTATATTGGAGAGCCATTATTCTTTTCTATAACGAAATAAGCGAACTTACCACGGTCCTCAGTCTCTGGCTGACGACGACCATAAAGAGTTACATATCTTGCAACGCCAAAAGACTCAACATTGCTTCCTGCGACCATTTGTGCAACTGTAATATCAGTCCAAGCCTCTGTTGAAGCATCGTAAGCATCTTTAACACCTGTCTTATTACTATTATTAGCATTATCACCACGCCATGTCATATACTTGCCGGCATTATTCACGAAAGTATATTTACCGTCCGCAACTTGACGACAGATAAATGGTGTAGCCTCAGATTCCGTATAAGTAAGACCCACAGAATCCTGTTCTGCAAAATACTTAAACCAACAAACAGTTGTACCGTCTTTCTGTACATTCTTGAATGTATAAGCCTTACCATCAACAGGCATGTTTATGATTGAGTATGAATCGATAATAGCCTGCAGTTCATCGGCCTTATCCTGGATTTCAGAAGATTCAGTCTCTTCTGTAATACCGTTGTAGTATTCGACTATTGCATTGAAATCATTTACGGCATTCTCGTTAGTTGAAGAGCGCTGGCCTACACCTTCACCGATAATACCTGCAGCATTCCAAGCCACAACCTGCTCAATGAGTGAATTCAAAGCTGCCTTTGCGGCTTCATTACCTGTTGAAGTACCGTAAACATAGAATTCTGTACAGTTCGCAGCTGTAGCCGCGGCATTATTAGACCAGTTTCCGGCAGTTCCGCTTTCCGCAACAAGTGCAACATACTGTCCTGATACAGGTGTCTCCAAACCTATAATATGGTGAGTACCACTTCCGTAAACAAAAGTACCGGATGCAGCCTCTGTTGCATTAGTGTATGTACCGTTCATAGGCTCATCGCTAATATACAACTTATAGTTCAATATGTTACCATTTGAAGTTGTATTGTCAAAACGAGATACGTAGTCAAAATAAGACACGGTAATAATTGAGTTCATATTAAACTCAATCCAGTGAGGATAATTATTAGCATATACAGTATGCCAGAACGTGCTTTCAACTCCGTCAATTGCATTCGTAGCCTGACCAGGGTCGCCGATTGTCTCCTGTGATGAAGCCGCTACACTCCAGGTAGTACGTGGCAAAGCTGTTGCTAAAACTGCGCTTGTAACGACAACATCACCACCGGCATTGGTAACATCATCGCTGCTTGTTATATTACAGACAAAGTAACGCAACGTATAAAATCCCTTAGATACATTCTCCAAAGTATAAACCTTTTGACCTGCGTTACTACCGCCACCGGCAATTTTGTGAGCATAAGATGATGCAGCAACCGTTCCGTTCGGATTCAAAATATCAACGCCAAGAACATTCAAGCCATGATAACCGGTTTTATGCTCAAATGACACTGTAACTGTGCCTTCAGTTGTTACTTCAACCATGAAAGTCGGTGCAAAAACAGAAGAAGCATTAGAAGGCTTTACATTTGTAACTCCGTCAGGGTATGTAGTTACAGCACTGCCCCAGAAAGCACCGTTATCTGTTTTCACATACGTCTGAGTGAAATCGGCCATCGCAGTAGTAGCCACTGCCACAAACAGCGAGAAGAATAAAGTAAATTTTCTCATAAAGTATTAAAGTTAAATTATTAATATCTATTCAATCTCTTGGGAAGAGACGCAAATAAAATTTGTTAAATCGCCACAAAATTAGTGTTTTTCTAATATAATCAAATAAAAAACAGTGTTTTTTTTCAGCAGTGTAGTCAATAATTAACTTAAATAACATAAACAAAGGGCTAAAACAGGAAAAATTCTCATAAAAGTTTGCGTCTCTTCCCAAGAGACGCAACTTTCTTGCAGCCCCCGAAAGGGGCATTTTTATTGATAATATATCAGATTCATCAAACATTATTATATATAAAGGCTCAGTAGAAATTTACTGTGGGCTTTGTTGGATTCGTGGCTCAGTAGAAATTTACTGTGGGCTTTGTTGGGTTCATTCGCAAATTCAGATGATTAAGCGGTAACGTTCCTGCTTTATTCTTACCCTTAATCAGTTGTCGTTTATTCTTTTTGTAGTCGTTCTATCTTGTACTTTTGTCGCACAAAAGTACCAAAAAGCCCGGCACAGGGAAGAACAGTCTGCCGGTTCTTTGCTCAGGAGTTGCCAGCAACATCCTTCGGTCGAACCGGCATTGCCATAAAATGCTTCTCTTTGACATTCAGGGCTC
>JAFUPE010000096.1 GCA_017481395.1 Ruminococcus sp.
AGCAGTTAGCCGCAAGTGTTGACTCCTTAATCGTTGTTCCCAACGAAAGACTTAAGTATGTATCTGACCAGAGCATTACTTTACAGAACGCATTCCTTATTGCTGACGATGTTCTTCGTCAGGGTGTTCAGAGTATCTCTGACCTTATTGTAGTTCCCGGTCTTGTTAACCTTGACTTTGCTGACGTTACTGCTATCATGAAGGATGCAGGCTATGCTCATATGGGTATCGGTAAGGCAAGCGGTAAGGACAAGGCTATGGTTGCTGCTGATGCTGCTATTTCCAGCCCCCTCTTGGAGACTTCTATCGACGGTGCTGAGGGTGTTATCATCAACATCACTGCTTCTCCCGATGTAAGCCTTGACGATATCGACATTGCTTCCACAATGATTTCCGAAAAAGCTTCCGACAGCGCAAACATCATCTGGGGTGCTGTTATCGACGAGGATATGAAGGACGAAATCAGCGTTACTGTTGTTGCAACAGGTTTTAATACCGACAACAAGGCTAAGTCAGCTATTGCTTCCAAGGGTATCGAGAAGAAGGAAGAAGCCAAGGGCGTTCCTGCAGACGACGAGGACGACAACTTCTATGACATTATGTATATCTTCAATAAGTAATTATTAATACAATTACACATATAAAACGCAGTTCTCTTACGAGGACTGCGTTTTTGTCTCAAAAAATAGTCATTGACATATTGAGGTGTTGACGATATACTTTAATAAGTATTTGTTACGAGGTGTATTATGAAAATTATTACTCATCAGGATATATTAAATCTTAACATTACCCCAAGCGAGGCTTACGATTGGTCTGAGTTTGTTATCAAAAATAAGAATACAGCCATTCTTCCTCCCAAAATCAGCATTAAGCCTGAGTCTATGGAGGGCGTTTTCTGTAACGTTATGCCTTGTTATTTTGGTGACTTCGGCGGTGTTAAAATGGTAACCCGTTACCCCGACCGGTCTCCAAGTCTTGACAGCCAGCTTATGCTTCTTGATACCAAAACAGGTGTTACAAAAGCTCTTATTGACGCAAACTTTATTACAGCACTTCGTACAGGTGCGGTTTGTGTTCATTCTCTTTTACAATTTGCCGTCAAGGATTTCAGCACAATCGGCATGATGGGTCTTGGTAACGTTGCCAGAGCTACCGCAATTATCCTTTTTGATAAGGTCAAGGACAGAAAGCTTACTGTTAAGCTTCTTAAGTTTAACGACGAGCATCAGCTATTTGCTGACCGCTTTAAAAATTGTGAAAACGTGGAGTTTGTTTTTTGTGATACGGCTGAGGAAGTCGTAGATGGTTCAGATGTTGTTATTTCTGCCGTTACTTATGCAGGTCAAAATCTTTGTGAAGATAAATACTTTAAGCCGGGCGTGGTGGTTATTCCTGTGCATACCCTTGGTTTTACCAACTGCGACCTTTTCTTCGACAAGGTTTTTGCCGATGATTACGGCCACGTTAAGCACTTTAAGTATTTCGATAAGTTCAAGAGCTTTGCCGAGGTTAGCGACGTTGTAAATAATCTTAAAGCAGGCAGAGAAAATGACGAGGAAAGAATACTTGTGTATAATATCGGTATTGCTTTGCACGACATTTACTATGCAGGTCAGATTTATAATAAGATGCAAAACTCTGCTACCGATGTAGAGTTTTTGCCTCCCACAGAGCGTTTTTGGCTTTAAGTAAAAAACATAAAAAACGCCGACAAGGATAATAAAAATCCTTGTCGGCTTTTTCTTTTGATTATGAAGTTTTAGAATTATTCCTCAATCTGCTTGCCTAAAAATGCGGCGGCGGACTGAGCAAGCTTAAGCTCGGTGTCGGTAATACTACCGCCGTTTTCGGGTTTAAGAAAAATCACAGCTCCCGTTACGTCTCCTGCCGCAATAATGGGGCAGAGAATTGCCGCCTGATTAGTAACACCCTCTACAGGCTGAAGCTGAGTAGCCTCTTTTGCCGAGGAATAGGTGCGGCGGTTTTCCATGTAACTTTCAACTACTGTAGAAACCCTGCGTTCCAAAAACTCCCTTTTAGATATTCCTGCCGCCGCAATTATGTGGTCTCGGTCAGAAATCAATACAGGCAGTCCACCCACTCGGCTTAAAACCTCGGCGTACTGAGCCGCAAAGCTTGAAAGCTCGCCGATGGGGGAGTATTTCTTGAAAATAACCTCGCCGTCGGTAGCAGTAAAAATTTCCAGAGGGTCTCCCTCACGAATACGAAGGGTACGACGAATTTCCTTAGGGATTACTACCCTTCCTAAATCATCTATTCTACGAACTATTCCTGTTGCTTTCATATCTATATCCATCTCCTTGATTTCAAATCGTGATGTTAGTATTTGTAAATGCAGGAGATTTATACTGCCCCCATTCAGTTTTATTTAAAGAATAGCTATTGACACAATACGCAACAATTATTATAATAACTTAAAAGAAAATTCACTAAAAGGAGCTTATACAATGGATTTTTTAAAGAAGTTTTTCCCTTTTTCATTTAAGTTTGAGACAACCAAGCAGTTTGTATGGACTATTATCCTTTATGTCGCAGTAAATGTTGTTGCAAGTATTATTTTTGCTTTTATGGGCAGGCTTCCCTTTGTTGGTTGGGTATTCAGCATTGCAAACTATGCAACATACCTTTACTGCTTAGGCGGAATTGTTCTTTCAATTCTTAACAAGGTTGGCGTAATAAAGTAATTAAATATATTACATAAGAAAAGGCACCCTCTGCGTTTTGCAGAGGGTGCTTGCTATTGCTTCAGTTTTCAAAGTAGTATCTGATAAGATACTTCAAGATTTCCTCGCGGTCTTGTTCGCGCATAATCTGACGTGCATTTTTATGGAAAGTCAAATAGTGTTCGTCGTCGCTAAGAATAAAGCCCGATAGCTGAGCTACAGCATCGTAGCCTTTTTCGTTAAGAGCCTCATAAGCGACTTGAAGTGCATCGTGAATTTGCTGGTCCTTAGAATTGCTTAATTCTTTTTTTGCCATAATATCCTCCTGATTTTGTTTTAATCCATTAGGTAAAGGGAAAAGTTATTTTTTGTTTTTCATTCTAAGAACTTCTACTGTGTGTCGCAGTAGGTCTATATCGTTTTCATCTAATCCCGACACATCAATTGTAGACCTTGCTTCTAAACCCAAAAGATAATCTGTTGTGACGCCAAAAATTGTTGACAGCTTTACAAGAATATCGGGGGATGGGTAGCGTTCTATAAGCTCGTAGTATGAAATTACAGATTTTGTGAGCCCTAAGCGGTCGGCAAGTTGTTTTTGAGTAAGCCCTGCTTTAAGACGAAGCTCTTTTAGTCTTATTCCAAAGTTAACCATATCAATACCTCGTTCCAATAATATAGTACCAAAGGAGTGGTCAAAATAGGTTTACAAAAGTACAATGATAGTTGACTTTTGTGAAAATATGTGCTATCATTTGTACAAATAAAGTTGACAAAAGATAACTATAATATTACTTTTGCGGCTTTGAATTTAATGAGTGGAGGAATTAAAATGGAAGAAAACAAAAATACTCAGATTCAGGAGTCAACAGAAAACGGTGCAGTAAAGCGTAACAGGTGCTTGCCTTCTTTTATTATAGGCTTGGTGGCATCTTTGTTTGGTATTATGGGCGGATTGTGCACTACAATGTGCGACTCGCTTATCAGTAACGGCGTGGCCCCGTTTATTTTAATTGTTGGCGGAAGCGTTGTAGGTTTAGTAGGTGCATGTCTGTGTATGAATAAGGCAAAAATCGGTTCTATTTTACAGTTTGTTGCGGCAATCATGATTATAATCTGTGCTTACGGAGTTACCGGTGCTGAGTTTATGACAATCTTTGCAATGATTTTATTCATTGTAAGCGGAATTGTTGGTGTTGTCTTTGCTTTTGTAGTTAACAGAAAGTAATGTATCCGTATATACATACTGGTTTTGGAGACGTTTATACATTTCAGTTAGCGGTTATAACAGGCTTTGTAGTTATGGTTGCAGTCATTCATACGCTGCTTAAGTCTGCCAAAGACCGCGACCGAGAGGAAGTATATATTTTTGCAAAGGTTTTTATCAGTGCATTTGCAGGATATATATTTTCGGCAGTATTCGATGCACTGTTTAAGCTTAGACAGAACGACGGCTTTAAAATTAGCGGAGTTACTTTTTACGGCGGACTTATTGGTTCAGCTATTTGTATGTATTTTTTGCTCAGAATTTTCAGAAAGAATACAGAGTATACTGTTCGTCAGTGGTTTAATATATTAACCGTTCCGCTTATATCTTTTCATATATTCGGAAGAATCGGTTGCTTTTTAGGCGGCTGTTGTTATGGAAAAGCTACAGAAAGTCCCATAGGCGTTTATTTTGCAGATGTAGGATATAGATGTTATCCCACTCAACTGATAGAAGCTTTTGCTTTGATTTTGATTTTAGTTCTCGTAGTCACCATAGGCTCAAAGGATAAATTCAAAATGTACCTTTTATTCTATAGTGTTGCTCGGTTTTTCGTTGAGTTTTTAAGAGGTGACAATCGCGGAGAAGGATTATTTGGACTATCGCCTGCACAGACGGTTTCTGTTTGTATTTGGGTGTTTGTGTTTTTGTGGGCGTTAAAAGATAAGTTGACCCTCAGTACAGTGAATGCATCTGCTTCAGCCGAGTTCGAAAAAATCGGAGAAATATTTAAATCCGATAAAAGCATAGACGAAAATAGTAGTCATAACTGAAACTAAGGATAGCCTGAGTAATCGGGCTATCTTTTGATTTTATTGGGAGTTTTTTTGGACAGGTATTGGTGTAAAATATAACTGTAGCCGATTGCGGGACGGTTTATATTGGCAAGGTTATGAATAATAAGGAAAAATTCGGGGAAAACAGCTCTGTGGTATTGCACAGGGCTGTTTTCAGTTTATAAAAAACAGGTGTTGTCATTTTGATTTATGTGTGATAAAATATATATGAATGTGCGTATTTTAGAGTAAGTATGGGTATGAAGCTTTGCTCTAATAAATACTTATCTTCAGGAGTGGTTATGTTGGCAAAAAGATTAGTTGCACTTTTTCTTATGCTGATTATGGTGGTGGCTCCCATAGCGGTTGTGTCTGCTGTGGAAAGTGATATAGAGCCTATCGGTGCTAAAGGTACTTTTGTTCCCAGACTTACAGCACCAAAAAGCTCTAACAAATACTATTACTCAGACCTTAATAAATACGAAAGATTCGGCTACGGCATGCCTAACTGCACAGCTTATGCGTGGGGTAGAGCCTACGAGATTATGGGCTACGAGCCTAACTTAAGCCTTAATGACGCCGATACTTGGTGGAGCTATAATAAAGAAAACAAGTTTTATCCTTACGGACAGGAGCCAAAGCTTGGTGCGGTTGCTTGTTGGAATTATACCACAGGTGGCGGTCACGTAGCTGTGGTTGAAGAAATCAAAAACGGCAGAATTACTTTTTCAAATTCAGCCTACGGCGGAAAGACCTTTTATCTTACCTATGCTGATGTAGATGACTACAATGCAGGCATTTACAATAGCACATGGGTGTTTAAAGGCTATATTTATATTACCGAGGGACAAAGCAAAGAGGAATACTATCAGTCTCTTGGGGGCGATGTTTACAAAATTGATTCCTACGATGGTGTTAACCTTAGAAAAGGAGCAGGGACAAGCTATAAAACTCTAACAGCTATTCCTGACGGCACCGAGATTGTAGTTACAGATACTAAAAAGGCCGACGGCTACAATTGGGGCAAAACCACCTACGACGGTTACACCGGCTGGTGTGTGCTGGAGTTTGCAGAGCTTGTTTACAAGCACCAAAAGCCAACTCCGCCTGTTACCGAAGCTCCTACGACGACGGCTCCCGAAACTGCCGAGCCGTTGCCAACAGAGCCCGAGGAGACCTTGCCTGCAACTTTTGACGAGGCGACATTTGACGAAGCTACCTTCGATGAGGTAATTGTAACTGAGCCTGAGGAATCAACGCCGGCAACCTTTGACGAAATCGAAACCTTACCTTCTTTCGGGGAAGCTTATAAGGGCGACGTTAACGGTGACGGAAAAATCAACGTAAAGGATGCTACGTTAATTCAGAAGCATCTTGCAAAAATAGAAGTAATTACTGATGATTACATAGAATTTGCTGATTTAAACAATGACGGAAGAATTACAGTGGTAGACGCTACCATTATTCAGAAAAAATTGGCAGGAATTATTTAAGCAACAATAATAAGCTTTGAAGCTTTTAAAATTACGGAGGCAATTAAAATGCAGCATATCGACATTAAATGTTTATTTGAAGACGCAAAATATATCGGCGAAAAGGTTACCGTTTGCGGTTGGGTAAGAACAAGCCGCGAATCCAAGACCATGGCATTTGCCGAGCTTAACGACGGCACAAGCCTTAAGCATTTGCAGATTGTTATTGACAGAGAAAACCTTGAGTACCCCGCTACAGCTTTACGCCTTGGTACAGCCTTAAAGGTAGATGGCGTGGTTGTAGAGGCAAGACAGGGAGGCGTTGAAATTAACGCCGAGGTTATTGAAATTTTAGGCGAGTGTCCTCTTGATTATCCTTTACAGAAAAAGCGTCACACCCTTGAATTTTTAAGAACAATCCCTCACTTGAGAACACGTACAAACACCTTTAATGCTGTATTCAGAGTTCGTTCTGTTATGGCTGGTGCAATTCACAGATATTTCCAGACAAGAAACTATACTTACGTAAATGCTCCTATTATCACAGGCTCCGACTGCGAGGGTGCTGGCGAGATGTTTAGAGTTACAACTCATCCCTATAGCCACGAGTTTAAAACCGAAGAGGAATACTATGAAAACGATTTCTTCGGCAAGAAAGCAGGTCTTTCTGTTTCCGGTCAGCTTGAGGGCGAAGTTGCCGCAATGGCATTCGGCAAGATTTATACCTTCGGTCCCTCTTTCAGAGCAGAAAACAGCAACACTCCCCGTCACGTTGCCGAGTTCTGGCATGTTGAGCCCGAGGTTGCTTTTGCAGAGCTTCCCGATATTATTGAGATTGCCGAGGATATGATTAAGACTATTATCAAGGATACAATGGACGCTTGCCCCGAGGAGCTTGCTTTCTTCGATAAGCATTTTGAGAAGGGACTTATCGACAAGCTAAACAAGATTATAAGCGACAAGTTCGAGGTTCTTGACTATACAAATGCTATCGAAATCCTTAAGGAAAGCGGCAAAGAGTTTGTTTACCCTGTTGAGTGGGGTTGTGACCTTCAGACAGAGCACGAGAGATATATTACAGAGGAAGTTTTCAACAAACCTGTGTTTATCATTAACTATCCCAAGGATATCAAGTCATTCTATATGAAGCAGAATCCTGACGGTAAAACAGTTGCCGCTACTGACCTTTTGGTCCCCGGTGTCGGCGAGATTATCGGCTGCAGCGAGCGTGAGGCAGACCTTGATAAGCTTTTAGATGCAATGAAGGCAAGAGGTATGAGAGAAGAAGACTACACAGATTACATCGAGCTGAGAAAGTTCGGCTCTGTTCCTCATTCGGGCTTTGGCCTTGGCTTTGAGCGTATACTTATGTACGTAACAGGTATTTCTAACATCCGCGACCTTATCCTCTATCCCAGAACAGTCGGTAACGTAAGATAATTTAAAGCAGCTTAAAAAATTACACCTCGCAGAGAAATCTGCGAGGTGTTTTTTGCTATAAGTTTAGTAGTGAATTACTCAGCTAATACAGGGGTTGTGCCTTCGTAGTAGCCCTCTACAATAGTGCCTGTTTCAGTGATAAAGTAGGTTGAGAGGTAAGTAGTGTTTGACTCTAAGCTCTTTCGTAAATCAACGGCATAGTAGGTTACACCGTCAATTTCCTCTGTTCCTCTTAACGTGAGAAAACAGTTTTCTTCGAAATCGTATGCTGCTTCTATTGCTTTAACAGCGTTGTCTTCTGTAATGTCAATGGTAGGTTCGCCATCGCCGATTGTTGCAACACCGCCTGCGATATAACCTTTGTAAATTTCAGCTCCGTCAAGTGATACGAAGTAAGATGAGATGTAGGTAGTGTTTGCTTCTAAGCTCTTTTTTAAATCAACTGCATAGTAGCTTGTGCCTTCAATATCTACGATGCCATTTGAAAGGAAGAAATACTCGTCAGAGAACTCGTAGGTGTTTTTAACTAATTCCAGCGCATCCTCTTCTGTAAATTCTGCTTTAGAAGCTGTTGTTTCGGTTTCTGCTTCTGTTTCAGCAGGAGCTGTTGAGGCTTCGGCGGTATTAGCGGGTGTTGCAGTCGCTGTTGCTACTGTGGTTACAGGAGCAGTTGAAGTTACGTTGGTGTTTGCGGTTGTGCCGCAAGCACAAAGTGCAAAAGCTAAGCAAAGAACAAGTGCGATGGGAATTAACATTTTGATTTTCATTTTTGTTTCCTCCAAAATTTTTTAAAATTATTGATTTGATTGGCGTTGTCAGTCGGTTTCCTGACTGTGGCTTTATACTAACACAAAAAATTGCTTAATGCAAGAATTTGGGGCGAACGGTCGATTTTTGGGATGAAAGGTATTGCTCTTTGTTATTTAAAAGAAAAAACTCGTTCCGAAGAACGAGTTTTTTGGAGCTGATAAGCGGATTTGAACCGCTGACCTCATCCTTACCAAGGATGCGCTCTACCTCCTGAGCTATACCAGCATACTGAATTACGACCTTAATATAATATCACATAGTTTCTTAAATTTCAAGTACTTTTATTAAAAATTGTGGAAAGCAGAGTTTTTATATGGTATACTTTATATAGGATTTTTGAAAGGGGAATTTTTATGATTATCGATACCCACGTGCATATTGGCACAAGCCTTAATTTTGATATGAAAGAGGAGGACGTTTTATACTCCCTTGAAAAGTATAATATCGACATCGCTGTTGTTTCTAACTGCGAGGCGGCTTCTCACGACCATGACCGCAAGCTTTTGCCCGAAAAGCTTCAGAAAAGTCAGGTAGAGTGCCTGAAGCGTTCCCTTAAGTTTGCGCGAGAGAATCCGGGCAAAATTTACCTGCAGCATTGGGTAAAGCCAATGGAGGATATAACCTCTGAGCTTAAGGAGCTTATTGAAGCAAACCTTGACGTAATAAAGGGCATTAAGTTTCATCCTTATCACTCGGGAGTCGCCTTTACCGATGAAAGCTGTGAAAAATATGTGCGTATGGCGGCAGAGTACGGCTTGCCTGTTATAAGCCACACAGGTACCGAGTATGACGACAATCCCCGACGTCTTTTTGAAATGGCTAAGAAATACCCCGACATACCCTTTGTTATGGTGCATCTGGGACTGGGTTCTGACAATAAGGAGGCGACAGAGCTTTGCCGCATTCAGAAAAATCTTTATGGCGACACAACTTGGGTAAGCATAAAAAGTGCCCTTGATTTTATTAACAAATGCGGCGATGACAGACTTATGTTTGGTTCGGACAGCCCTATTGACGGCAAAGATACCTATGCATTTAACTTTAAAGGCGACAGAAGTCTTTATCAGGAGTACTTTAATGAACTCAAGGCTATGGTATCCGAGGATGCTTACGATAATGTAATGTACAGAAACGCCGCAAGGCTTTTTAAATTAAACATAAAATAATCCGAAAATTAATAAACAAAGTGCCCTGCTACCGCGGATAACGGTGCAGGGCACTTTGTATGTTAAGAGATGTGTGTAAAAATCTTATTAATCAGTAAGCATTACTGTTTGCCCCACGTTGGAAGGGGTGTCGATAAGTGCTATGTATTTTTGAATAAGGGTAGCGTCCTTTATACTACATCCGCCTGAGCTGTCAACATCCGAAAGCATAAGGGTAATTTCATCAAAATCTGTGATTTTAGCAAGGTGCTTTCTGATTAAGGTTGCATCCTTAATGCTTATGTTGCCGTTATAGTCTACATCTCCCATTATATACGCCTTGGCAATCTGTGTTGCCACGGTGTTGGTTGTTTCGGTAGGGGCGGTGATAGTTTCTGTGGGGTCGGTATTTTCGCCGGGAATAACTATTTTGCCGTCTTCTACTGTGGTTACCGACTGAGTAGATAAAACCCTGCCGCCACTGTCTTTGACAGAAATTTCTACTGTGTAGCTGCCGTCAGTATCAAGAGAAAGAGCAATGTAGTTTTGCTCGGAATAGCTCTGTATTACTTCGCCGTTTACGCTGAACTCGTAGGTGTATTCACCGCTTCCGCCAGAGGCACTGGCAATAACGTTAAGCCTTGTATTGCCAATATACTCAAGGGTGATGCCAAGGGTAATTGCCTTTGATTGGGTGGTGATTTCTTCGGTGGTTTCGGTAGGAGTAACCTGAGTTGCTGTGGGGTCCGGAGTAAAGTCCGGATTTTTGGTAATAGCCTTGATTACAAAGGTTGCACCCATAGGGTCGTCAAAGTATTTGTCGTAAAAGTCCATTAAATCGTAAAGAATAGGGTTGCTTTGATCGGTATACATAACATAGCTTTCGCCTGTTTCGCCCTGATTCTTAAAGTAATAGCCGCCGCTGTATGCTAACCATTCGCACACGCCTAAGCTGTTGGGGATATACTCGTAGCCTTTTTTGTCTTTATTTTCGTTGTAGGTTCTTGTGTTATCAACAGAAATACCGATAGCACCCATGCCCTCGGGAAGCTCGAAGTCGTCAACGTCAACGGTTATATAGCCGGTATAGTCAACTGTTCCTGTGGAAAGCTCTTGCCAAAGGTAGGTTTCTTGTGTGGGTTTGCCGCCGAAAACAGGTATGTAGTAAACAGTGTAGTCAGCGTCATAAGAGGTGCTTTCAAACAAAACCTTGTCCAGAACAGGGAAGTCGTTGCTGAAATCAAAAACATTGACATAGGTGATTTTGTCGGCGGCAACTCCGCTTTCATCAGTAAGGTAAGAAAACTGTGTGGTAGCACCGTAAACCTCGTTCTGATAAATTGCCTGAGAGCTGTCAAGCTTTTCATAGTCAGCAATAGCAAAGCTTGGGCCGAAGATGCTGTGAAACAGCCATGCATCTTCATAAGAAATCCAGAAGTATCCGCCGTTTGTATTAACGTAACTGCCCCAACTGTTTTTGATAAGCCATGCACCGTTGTTGTCGGGGGTATCACCTGAATATGATGTTGAGAAATTTTCTTTAGGGTAGTTATCATCCCAACCCACAATGCTTATGGCGTGACCGTAAAGGGCACTTGTGGGGAGTGAGCCGTCAGAGCAGTAAAAGCCGTCTGACGTGGAATTCATATACTGTACGGTGTCGGCGTTGAAGTTAGCCACAACTGCACCATATTCCATAACGTAGGATTTAACGGTTTCAATTGGGGTATCTCTGTTTACATAGCGGATTTCGGTTACGCCGTAATCGGTGGAGTAAAGAGAGTTTGCGTTGTTGTAGGCTTCTTTGTCAGAGCCGACAGGTAATTCTTTATCAAGAAGGGGACCGTTCCAGGATGTAAGATAACCCATAGGTATATACGAGTAACCGCCGTCTGACACTAAGTCCTCGCGTTGCCAGCCTGTGCCGTCCTCTTCCATAGAGCCCCATATATTCATATGCTCGGGAGAGAAATGCTCAACCTTTTCGCCGGACTTGAGAAGCAGTGTTTCCAAAGAAGCAAGGGAGCTGTATGCCCAGCAGATGTTGGCACTTTGCTGTCTTACGTGGGTGGTATAGCCTAAATCCCTTGAACTGTAGCTTGCGGGAAGGTTGCTTGCCTTAACATCGGCAAGCTCGGTATAGGCATTTACACTTTTGCTTCCTATAGGTTCAAGCTTGCTTAATGCGGCAATCTCGGCCAATGAGTCAATCTCTTTGGCTTGGCTGTTTATTATAAAAGAACTCATTATCAAAGCGGTGAGCAGGAGAAAAATCAATACTTTTTTCTTCATTACATACACCTCACTAAATTTCCAATCATATATTAACATTTTTTATGCAAAATGTAAAGAGGTTTTGTTCTTTTATACGTATATTTTTTTAAGGTATAACGTAAAAAGCCAAAACATATATTTATACATAACAGATTTATGGATAATAATGCTTGTGGAGGGTCGTTTGTGAGTAAAAGTAAGGTAAAATCTGCTTTTTGCGTGTGTGTTGCTCTTGTTTTAGGAGTAGTGGGTGCACTTTCTGTTGCTCAGAGAGCCATCCAGAGCGACAGCCTTAAGCAGGATTTAACCTTAGCAGCAGCGGCATTTATGATGCCCGAGGCAGGAGTAAGGGTCTTAAACGTAAATAACAACGAAGTTTCTTCTGATACAGAGAAAACCCTGCCCCAGACTACTGTTATAGCTTCCGACGATGAACAAATTCCTCTAAGCTCGGCTCCTGTTGATTTGCACGAGGACGAGGTGCATCTGCCTGTTGTTACAAGCCAGTACGGTGAAAGCGGAGTAAGCTGCAGTAACTTTTATATAAAGGATACCATAGGCAACACGGATTTTGATTTGCTTTTGGATTTACCGTTGGGCTTTGAATTTGAGAATAACGACAAGGTACAAGTGCTTATTTTTCATACCCATACCACCGAAAGCTATCTTGAATACGACGAAGGCTATTACCACGAAAGCTTTTATCCCCGAAGCGAAGACAGCACCAAGAACATGGTAAGTGTAGGTGAGGAAATTGCAAAATCCTTAAGAGCAAAGGGAATAGGTGTAATTCACGCAACAGAAGTACACGACAGCCCCGAGTACACAGGTGCTTATGACAGGTCATGGGAGACCATAGAAAAATATATGGAGCAATACCCGGAAATTAAGGTGGTGCTTGACATTCACCGCGATTCAATTGCAGGGGAGAATGGTACAAAGGTTAAGCCTACCTTTGAGGTGAACGGCAGAAAAGCCGCACAGATTATGATAATGGCAGGCTGTGATTTGTACGGCGACTACGGTTTCCCTGATTGGGAATATAATCTGCGGTTTGCCTTGAAGCTTCAGAAATATGCCGAGGATATGTACCCCGGTATGACCCGACCGCTTTACTTTGGAAGCTTCGCGTATAATATGCCTATAAGCCGGGGGTCGCTGCTTATTGAGGTGGGAACAGATGTAAATACACTTTCTGAGGCTCAGTACACAGGAAATTTACTGGGGAATGTACTTGCAAGGGTATTGCAAACCGAGGCATAATTTGATATAATGCTTTTATATTGGGAAGTTTTTGGAGTTTTTAAGGATGAACAAAGGAAAAATCACAATTAAATTATTTTCGACAGTGCTTGTGGTTTTAGCGGTTTGCTGTGTTTTTTCGGCAACTTCTGTTTTTGCAGAACCCGATGAAACCTATGCTATTGAATCCTTTGCGGCAAGCGATGACCAAGCTCAGACCGAGATTTATACCGAAGCTCCAACTGAGCCCGAGCCCACCTACCGAGCTCCTTTGCCAACTGTAGAGGATACTGAAATGGTCCCTCCTACAGTTGTAGGTGCAGTAGAGGAAAGGGAAGAACCGAATCTTTTCTGGGGTTTTGTCAGCTGGATTCTAATTGGTGTAGGTGCGGCGGTAATCTTTGCGGTTATTCTTTCTACTAAAGCCAAGACCTACCGCGGCGGAAGAGACAGATACTCTAACACCGACAAAATTTCGGGTAAGAAAAAACTGCTTCCTCAGGATTATTACGACAAGAGGAAACTGAGATAAATCATGAAAATTGGTAATGTAGAAATCAATGGTGTAGCCGCTTTAGCTCCTATGGCAGGAGTTGCTGACAGGGCTTTTCGAGAGCTTTGTATGAGCTTTGGTGCAGATTACTGTGTAAGCGAAATGGTAAGCGCAAAGGGCATCACCTATGGAAGTAAAAAAAGTGCCGAGCTTATGAGAATTGCCGAGGCAGAACGCCCCTGTGCTATTCAGCTTTTTGGAAGTGAGCCCGACGTTATGGCTGAGGCTGTGCGTTTTTCAATGCAGTTTAAGCCCGATATTATCGACATAAATATGGGCTGTCCCGTGCCAAAGGTGAATTCCAACGGTTGCGGGTGCCAGCTAATGACCGACCCTAAACTTTGTGCAGAAATTGTTAAAGCATCTGTTAAGGCAAGCGACGTGCCCGTAACGGTTAAAATCCGCAAGGGTATTGATAAAGACCACGTAAACGCTGTTGACGTTGCTATTGCCTGTGAGCAGGCAGGTGCTGCGGCAATTACAGTCCACGGCAGAACAAGAGAGCAGATGTATGCACCTACCGCAGACTGGGACATTATCAGGGATGTCAAAAGGGCGGTTTCGGTGCCTGTTATCGGAAACGGTGACGTTTTTTCGGCTTATGATGCCGCTAACCTTTACGAGCATACTGGCTGTGATATGATAATGGTCGGCAGAGGAGCTTTAGGGAATCCTTGGATTTTTTCGGAAATTAACAGTTTTTTTATGACGGACAAGGTACCTCCAAAGCCTACGGCTGTTATAAAGGCTGCCACCATGCTTCGCCACGTGTCTGCAATCTGTCTTTACAAAGGCGAAAAAGCAGGTATGCGTGAAGCAAGAAAGCATATTTCATGGTACTTAAAGGGCTTTAAAAATGCCGCCGCCTTCAGAAATGAAGCAGGCAGACTTGAAACTCTTAATGAGTTTTCTGATTTGGTGAAACGAGTTCTGAGAGCTCAGAATATAAAGGAATCATTTGAAACAGAGTAAGGAGTAAAGAAAATGGAAATGATGAAGACAATTGATTTTGTAAAGGAATTTGACAGTGAAGTCGGCGAAGCTATGCTTTTAGAGCAGAAGCGTCAGCAGCAGAACATTGAGCTTATTGCCAGCGAGAACATTGCTTCTCCTGCAGTTATGGCTGCAATGGGTACTTTGCTTACAAATAAGTATGCTGAAGGCTACCCCGGCAAGCGTTATTACGGCGGTTGCGAAAAGGTAGATATCGTCGAGGATATCGCAAGAAAACGTGCTTGTGAGCTTTTTGGTGCAGAGCATGCAAACGTTCAGCCTCACTCAGGTGCACAGGCTAACCTTGCTGTTTACTTTGCAATGCTTAACGTTGGCGACACAATTATGGGTATGAGTCTTTCCGAGGGCGGTCACCTTACTCATGGCTCACCTGTTAATATGTCGGGTAAATATTATAATTTTGTTCCTTATGGAATCGACCCCGAGACACACCGCATCAACTACGATACAGTAAGACAGATTGCTCTTGAGTGCAAGCCTAAAATGATTGTTGCAGGTGCTTCTGCATATCCCAGAGCAATTGATTTTGCAAAATTCAGAGAAATTGCTGACGAAGTTGGCGCATACCTTATGGTAGATATGGCTCACATTGCAGGCTTGGTTGCTGCAGGTGCTCACGAAAACCCCGTTCCTTACTGTGATTTCGTTACTTCCACTACTCATAAAACCCTTCGCGGTCCTCGCGGCGGTCTTATCCTTTGCAAGGAAAAGTACGCTAAAGATATCGACAAGGCTATCTTCCCCGGCACACAGGGCGGTCCCTTAATGCACACTATCGCCGCTAAGGCTGTTTGCTTTGGCGAGGCTCTTTCTGACGACTTTAAGGAGTACGGCAGAAAGGTTGTTGAAAATTGTAAGGCTCTGGCTGACGGCTTAACCAAGAGAGGCTTAAAGCTTGTAAGCGGCGGCACAGACAACCACCTTCTTCTTATGGACCTCCGAGATATGGACATTACAGGTAAAGAGCTTGAGAACCGTCTTGACGAGGTAAGAATTACAGTTAACAAGAACACAGTTCCCAACGAGCCCAGAAGCCCCTTTGTTACAAGCGGTATCCGTATCGGTACAGCCGCCGTTACAACTCGCGGCTTGGGTGTTGAGGAAATGGACAAGATTGCCGAGCTTATCGCTATGGTTATCGAAGACTTCGAGGGCAACAAAGAAAAGGTTATTGCTGAAGTTGATGCTATCTGCGAAAAGTATCCTCTCTACGCGTAATATATTGATTTTATCAAGGGGCGGTAATAATCGCCCCTGCTATTATAGATGAAAGGTTGTGAGTATATGGCATCTCCTCTTGCAGATAGAATACGCCCTGATTCTTTAGACAGCATCGTGGGGCAAAAGCACCTTATCGGCGAAAATAAGCCTTTAAGAAAAATTATTGAAAGCGGCTATATTCCTAACCTTATTTTTTACGGCCCTTCGGGCGTAGGTAAAACCACCCTTGCAACCTATATTGCAAAAAAGACCAACAAAACTTTAAAAAAGCTTAACGGCACAACGGCTTCTACCGCTGACATCAAGGAAATTGTTGCTGAGCTTCATACCTTTTCAGGTATGAACGGAATACTGCTTTATCTTGACGAGATTCAGTATTTCAATAAAAAGCAACAGCAGACACTTCTTGAATATATTGAGGACGGCAGAATTACCCTTATTGCATCAACCACCGAAAATCCTTATTTTTATGTGTACAACGCAATTTTAAGCCGTAGTACTGTTTTTGAGTTCAAGCCTGTTGAGCCTGCGGATTTAGCTGTTGCTGTGAAGCGAGGCGTAGATATTTTAGAGCAAGAAAACGCGGTTAACATAGAAATTTCAGACAAAGCGGTAATGCATATTGCTACAGCCTGTGGCGGAGATGTGCGAAAAGCGTTAAACGCCTTAGAGCTTTCGGTGGTGTCATCGGATTTAAAGGACGGAGTAAAGAAAGTCAGTGACGAGCATGTTTTTGAGCTTACTCAGAAAAGTGCCATACGATATGACCGCGACGGAGACGAGCATTATGATATTGTGTCGGCTTATCAGAAAAGCATGAGGGGCTCTGACCCTGACGCGGCTTTGCATTATCTTGCGAGGCTTTTAAAGGCAGGGGATTTGGCAAGTGCTTGCAGGAGGCTTATGGTTTGTGCCGCCGAGGACGTAGGTCTTGCTTATCCGCAGATTTTGCCGATAGTCAAGGCTTGTGTTGATATTGCTCAGGCGGTAGGGCTTCCCGAGGCAAAGCTTCCTTTAGCAGATGCAGTTGTACTTGTGGCAACATCGCCTAAGTCAAATTCTGCCCATGATGCCATAGCTCGTGCTGAGGCAGACCTTGAAAGCGGCAAAGCGTTGGGAATCCCCAGACAGCTTCAGAATATGCACTATGACGGTGAGGATAATAATAACAAGGGTCAATTTTACAAATACCCCCACGATTATCCTAATCATTACTGCCCTCAGCAGTATTTGCCCGATAGTATAAAAGATGCCGAGTACTATATTTACGGTGACAATAAAAATGAACAGGCGTATAAGGCGTACTGGGATAAGATAAAAAAGGGTTCCTCTTGATGAGGAACCTTTTTTTAACGATGTATCGCTTCTGCGATATGATGTTCGGCTGTACCGAATGATGTTTTGCTAAGAAAAATGATGTATTTGCTCTGCAAATGTTGAGGCGTGCGATTATAGTTTTAATATAAACACGCCCCGCCGTTAATCATACCTTTGTTTTATATGAAACCTGTCCATAGGCGGAATTGCCTGCCGTGGCTAACGGCAGGATAAAAAATGACTATGCATTCCGCCTATAAAGATAATGAAAGATTGTGCAACAATCAATGATGTTAGTTCTTTATAAGAAAAATAAATTTGACAAACTGTAATAAAATTTTATATGTAAGAAAATATGCGAAACTATGTGCTTTTCGCATAAAAAATTACCTATTATAGGTAAAGGAGGAATTTTTTATGGTAAGAAAAAGACGCAGACTGATGGCTTTAATTCTTGCAGTTATGACACTTATTAGCGTTATGACTGTCGGCACATTAAGCACATCAGCCGCAGCAGGCGACACAGTTTACTGTGAAAACGCCGCTAATTGGTCCACAGTTTATTGTTATATGTGGGGCGATAGTGGCAAAAACGCCGAATGGCCCGGCATTCAGATGACTAAGGGCTCTGACGGCTTATGGGCATACACACCTACAGACAATTGGAATAATATTATTTTCAATGCGGGTAGCGGTGGTGCTCAGACCGACGATCTTACAATAGACGGCAACTGTTTTAACAATTCAACAAACAGTTGGTCTACAATTCAGGGTGGCGACACACCTGTTGACACCACACCTACTCCCACACCTACACCTACTCCTACACCCACCCCCTCAGGTGGTACAACTGTTTATTTCAAAAATACAGCTAACTGGAGCAAGGTTAACGTTTATATGTGGACAGACGGTGCAGGCGAGAACCAGAGCTGGCCCGGTGTAGCTGCAAAAGATATGGGCGACGGCGTATGGATGTACGAAGCATCCAAAGATTGGAAGATGGTTATCTTCAACGATGGCTCTACTCAGACCGACAACCTCGAGTTTAAGGGTTCTGACTATATCTACAATTACGAAACAGGCCAGTGGGAGCTTTACGACACAAGCAAGCTTCACATCAAGAGCTTTACTGCTGACGCGGCTTCTCCTCAGTACACAGGCGTTAAGATTAACCTTTCTGCAGTTGCAGGCGGTGGCGAGGGTGAGCTTTCCTATAAGTTCTCCGTTGGCTCTACCGTTATCAGCGACTATAGCTCTGCTTCAACTTGCTCATGGACACCTACCACAGCAGGTTCCTACACAGTAAACGTTGAGGTTAAGGATACATTAGGCGAAACTGTTTCAAAGTCTATGGCTTTCGAAATTAAGGATATCGAAGCAGAGGTTAAGCCTGTTATCCAGAACTTAGAGGTTTCTCCCTCTAACTTCGAAAACACAGAAATCAAGAAGGGCACAGAGACAACTGCCCATGTTACTGCAGGCGGCGGTAACACAGGTACAAAACTCCTCTTCTACAAATATACAATTACTGACCCCAAGGGTGAAACTGCAAACGTTCCTTACTACACACTTAAGAACGAATACAAGTTTACACCTGCATCTACAGGTACATACAGCGTAACAGCTACAGTTCAGGGCTCTGACAACTCTATTACAGCAAAAACTGTTGAGTATGATTGTGTATCCGAGTTTACTAAGCCCGGTGCACTTTCCGCAAGCCTTACTTCTAAGGATGCAGGCGACGGCAAGTATACATTTACTGCAAAAGCCGACGGCGGTACAGCTCCTTACAGCTATGAGTTCAAGATGAACGGTTCTGTAGTTCAGGCTGCTTCAACTAAGAACACATATACTCTTACAGCAACCGAGGATGGTAACTACACAGTTGAGGTTATCGTTAAGGATGCTGAGGGTGCTACAGTTACAAAGTCTGCTTCCGTTCAGGTTGGCGGTGCAGATGACCCCAATACTAATCCCACAGACCCCATCGTTCCCGGTCCTACAGACCCTGAGGTACCGGAGCTTAAGGCAGCTCTTGCAGTAGAGGACGTTGGCAATGGTCATTATAAGTTCACTGCAACCGCAACAGGCGGCGAGGGTGGCTATCAGTATCAGTTTGTTGCAAACGGTTATGAAGCTCAGAAATACTCAAGCAACAACACCGTAACCTTTGATTTAAGTGCTGACGGTCAGTACACAATTGTTGTTACTGTTAAGGATGCAAAGGGCACAACTGCCGAAGCTACTAAGGTTATTACAGTAAGCGGCGGTAAGGTTGAGATGCCTCTTGAAATTTCAGTTACAGTTGCCGAAAAGGACGGCTTACTTGAAATTACAGCAAACGCTATCGGCGGCGAGGGCAACTATCAGTATGAGTTCTTATTCGCGGGTCAGGTCGTTCAGAATTATTCAACTGACAATACCTTTGAATTCGGACTTACAGAAGAATACGAGGATATCGCATACTTAATCTCTGTAAATGTTAAGGATGGTGCAAACACAGTAGAGACAGGCTCCAAGTACGTTTGGTTATCAAACGGCGAGTATGGCTACGGCGATGAAGAGCCCGAATTCGGCGGTAACACTAATCCCACAACTAAGCCCACAGTGCCCGGCGGTGACCAGTCAGTCGATTACCTTAAGGGTGACGCAGACTGCGACGGCAAGGTTAACGTTAAGGATGCAACTTGCATACAGAAATATCTTGCAAAGCTTCTTGATTTGTCAGCTCAGGCACAGAAAAATGCCGAGGTAGACGGTAATGGTTCTATCAACATTAAGGACGCTACAACAATCCAGAAGTACGTTGCAAAGCTTATGGAATGGTAAGGAGGAATACCTATGAAAAAGCTCACCAGAATAGCAGCATTGCTTTTAGTGCTTATTATGGCAGTAGGTGTAGGTATCGTAGGTATTTCCGCAGCTGAGGGGGAGGTTGCCGACGTGGCAGCCGCCTCCGATACCGCAGGTATTACTGTTTACTACAAGTGCGAGGGTAAGACCCCTTACATTTACTACTGGAACGCACTTCCCGAAAATATAGAGACCGCCTACCCCGGCGTTAAGATGACAAAGGCAACGGAGCAGGGTGAGGATTGGTACAAGTATACATTTAAAGACAGTACAAAAATTAATTTAATTTTTACCGATGGTACCAACACTCTTGAGGGTCAGCTTTCAAAAGAGCTTACCAGAAATTCAGGTGAGTGGTGGTTTAAAGGTACCAGATGGTATGGTAAAAACCCCGACAACGTAATTGAACCCGTTCCCGGTGAAGGCACCGATATGCGTGAGGATTCTATTTACTTTGTAATGACCACACGTTTTTACGATGGTGATACAGGTAACAATGTTCACTGTTGGGACGATGCTAAGGCTCAGAACCCTGACAGCGACCCTGCATGGCGTGGTGACTTTAAGGGTTTAGGCGAAAAGCTTGACTACCTTAAGGCTTTAGGTTTTTCTGCAATCTGGGTAACTCCTGTTGTAGAAAATGCATCAGGCTATGACTATCATGGCTATCATGCTATGGATTTTTCTAAGGTTGACTCCAGATATGAGTCCGAGGACTATACATATCAGGACCTTATTAATGATGCTCACGAAAAGGGCATGAAGATTATTCAGGACGTTGTATGGCAGCATACAGGTAACTTCGGTGAGGCTTACTTCTGTAACCTATTCGAGAAGGATTACGACGCTGACCTTAGCGTAATTGAAGAGTCAATGGTTCCTACTGAGTATCTGCTTTCTTCCTACGGTCTTTCATCTGCTGAAGAGTACTGGGCACAGTTACCCGGTGTTCAGTATGACCAGAGACTTAACCTTATGAAGAACACAACTTATCCCGGCAGCGTAGGTAACACCACCTTGGATACACACGCACCCGGTGATGCTGATTATGACATAATCAAGCTTTCTTCAAGCGATAAGTACAACAAGGATAACTACTACCATTCGGGTTACTTCCAGAGCCCCAACTGGGACGACTGGACAACAAAATTCTGTCAGATTGCAGGCGACTGTGTTGACCTTAACACCGAAAACCCCGCAGTTGCAGAGTATGTTGTTGAAGCTTACAGCAAGTACCTCGAAATGGGCGTTGACGGCTTCAGAGTTGACACAGTACGTCATATTCCCAGACTTTCTCTTAATATGATGTACAATAACCAGATGCATGAGGCAGCCATTGCGGCAGGCAACAACCACTTTATGATGTTTGGTGAAATCTGTACAAGATATACTCAGGTATGGTACAGAGGTCATGCCGAAGAGTCTACACCTTACTACACATGGGCAGAGTCAAACGACAAGTGGGAAAAGGCTTGGAGCTGGGATTCTACAGCTGAGGCTATTAACAACAATATGAACTTAACCTTCGACCACTATCGTGAAGAGGACGACCCCAATAAGCAGCCTACTTCAAACAATGCATTCTTAAATGGTATAACCTACCGTACTCCCGATACATCAATGGCATCCGGTATGACAGCAATTGACTTCCAGATGCACAGAATGTTCGGCGATGCTAAGAATGCTTACGGCTTTGCACTTGGCAACGACAAGTACTACAACGATGCTACATGGAACGTTATGTACGTTGATTCTCACGACTATGCTCCCGAGAGTCCCAGTGAATTTAAAAGATTTGAAGGCGGCACTCAGACATGGGCAGAAAACTTAAGCCTTATGTTTACATTCCGCGGTATTCCTTGTATTTACTATGGCTCAGAGATTGAGTTTAAGAAGGGTGCTACAATTGATAAGGGTCCTGAAATCTCTCTCGAAGAGTCAGGACGTGCATACTTCGGTGACTATCTTGAGGGTAACGTTACAGCAACTGATTTCTGCGAGTATACAGCAACAGGTGAAGTAGCAAACACACTTAATGCTCCTCTTTCACAGCACCTTATTAAGCTTAACGCTGTAAGACGTGCTATTCCTGCACTTCAGAAAGGTCAGTACACAACAGACAGCAAGTATGTATCTGGCTCAATGGCTTATATCCGCCGTTATACAGATGCTACCGAGGGTATCGACAGCCTTGCACTTGTTACTGTTTCGGGCGGTGCAACATTTAAAAATATCCCCAACGGCACTTATATTGATGCTATCACAGGCGACAAGCAGACAGTTACAAACGGCACACTTACTGCTACTTGCAGTGGTAAGGGTAACTTAAGAGTTTACGTTTGCTGTGCTTCAGGTTTTGATGGTATTGATGGTGCAATAGGCGAAACAAGCCTTGCATACATTAAGTAATAATTTACACTTAAAAACCTCTTGTTTCGGCTCGGGTTAACAGCCTGAGCCGAAATAGTTAAGAACTTTTAACCAATAAAAAAGACAGGAGGTAGTTAAAATGAAGTATTTAAAGACTGCTCTTGCTCTTGTGCTTTGCCTTGCAACCTTGCTTGGCATTGGCGTGATTTCGGTTTTTTCAGCCGAAACTGAGGCTGCCGAAACAGGAGCAGGTACAGGAATTACCATTCACTACTACTACGAGGGCGGTACTCCTTACGTTTATTACTGGAATGCCTTACCCGCAAATATCGAAACTGCTTATCCCGGTGTTAAGATGACCCCTGACGCTCAGTCCGGTGCCAACTGGTATAAGTATGAGTTCAAGAATTCTTCAAAGATTAATCTTTTGTTTACAGATGGTACCAATACTCTTGACGGTCAGCTCACAGGCGAGCTTACAAGAAATGCCGGTAACTGGTACTATGTAAATAATAAATGGAAGTCCTCTTTACCCGACCCTAATAACGATTGGGAACGTACTGATATGCGTGAAGACTCCATTTACTTTGTAATTACTACACGTTTTTATGACGGCGACAAGGGCAACAACGTTCATTGCTGGGAAGACGGTAATGCAAATAACCCTGACTCAGACCCCGCATGGCGTGGCGATTTTAAGGGCTTGGCAGATAAGCTCGATTACATCAAAGCACTTGGCTTCTCTGCAATCTGGATTACACCTATTGTAGAAAACGCTTCGGGCTATGACTATCACGGCTACCATGCATTTGATTTCAGCACAGTTGACCCAAGATATGAATCTTCCGATTTTACATATCAGGATTTAATCGACGCCGCCCACGATAAGGGCATGAAGATTGTTCAGGACGTTGTATGGAACCATGCAGGTAACTTTGGCGAGGCTTTCCTGGCACCTATGTTTACCAAGGAGTACGACTCGCTTAAGGACTTGGAGTCAGCTGACTGTATGAAGGTTATCGAAGGCTCAAAGCTTGACCAGAAGTACCCCAACTACGACAACCTCGACCCCAATACCCAGCAGTATCCTGCTCGTATTGATATTATGAAGTCAGATGCAAATGACAGTAATTTCTATTTCCATCATGACCCGAATCTTAACTGGGGTCAGCCTTCTGAGCAGACAGGTCAGATCGCAGGTGACTGTGTTGACATAAACACCGAAAATCAGGCTGTTGTTGATTATCTTACAGAAACCTATATGGACTACGTAAATATGGGTGTTGACTGCTTCCGTCTTGATACAGAAAAGCACATCAACCGTTGGACACTTAACAACGCTTACTTCCCCGTATTTAATCAGGTAGAAAACTTCTACATCTTCGGCGAGGTTTGTGCCCGTTATCATGGTGCCTTCAACGAAGGCGGTGCTTCCGACTCCTGCTTCTTCTATACATGGAAGGAAGACGGCGGTGCTCAGTGGAGCAAGACTGACTGGCGTGCAAACTACGACAACGCTGTTAAGCACTTCCAACAGTATTCAACAAGAGATGAAAAGTGGAGCAGTAATAACGCATTCCTCAACGGTATTACGTACCATACTCCCGATTACTCAAAGGCTAATGGAACAGGCGTTATCGACTTCCCCATGCACTGGGCATATATGAGTGCAGGTCAGGCTTACAGCACAGCTCTTAGTACAGATAAATACTACAACGACTCTACATGGAATGTTGTTTACGTTGACTCTCACGACTATGCTCCCGATAACTGTCAGACAACCCGTTACACAGGCGGTACTGCAGCTTGGGCAGAAAACTGGAGCTTAATGTTCACATTCCGCGGTATTCCCTGCGTATACTACGGCTCTGAGATTGAGTTTAAGAAGGGCGTTCAGATTGACGTAGGCCCCAATGCTCCTCTTGAAAATACAGGTCGTGCATACTTCGGTGACAATATCGAGGGTACGGTTTCGGCTACTGACTTTGGCGAGTACACAGCATCTGGTAAGGTTCAGGATACTTTAAGTAAGCCTCTTGCAAAGCACCTTTCCAAGCTTAATGCTATCAGACACGCAGTTCCTGCTTTGCAGAAGGGTCAGTACACAACCGACAGCCAGTACGTTCAGGGCAATATGGCTTATATCCGCCGATATACAAATGCCGCTGAGGGTGTTGACTCTCTTGCACTTGTGACTGTTTCCGGCGGTGCTACATTTAAGAACATTCCCAACGGCAAGTATGTTGATGCTGTAACAGGTGATGTTCAGAATGTAACAAACGGTACTCTTACTGCAAATTGCAGCGGTCAGGGTAACTTAAGAGTTTACGTTTGCTGTGCAAGCGGTTTTGATGGCATTGATGGTGCTATCGGCGGCACAAGCGGTCAGACATATCTTAAGTAATATAATAAAGTTTACGTTCAGCTCGGATGAAAATCCGAGCTGTTCTTTTTACCGTTGGCCACGGGTCAGCCACCGTGGATAGCAGGGGATAAAAAATGACAATGCAAGATAAACAAAAGGTTAAGCAGACACTTGGTTACTATGGAGAAAAGCATTGTAATTTCTGCAAAAGAAAAATACATATAGGTTAAAATAGTATAATCATAATGTAAAATTATAATGCGAAAGTTTGCGAAGGAGGAGACTTAATGAAGCTGTTTAAGTCGGTGTTGGCACTTTTATTGTGCCTTGCCACTATGCTTGGTGTCGGCGTTGTTTCTGTATTTTCAGCCGAAACAGAAGTAGCCGAAACAGGAGCAGGTACAGGAATCACAATACACTTTTATCACGAAGGCGGCACCCCTTATATTTATTATTGGAATGCTTTGCCCCAGAATATCGAAACCGCTTATCCTGGCGTTAAGATGTCTGCAGATGCAGCTACAGGTGCTAACTGGTATAAGTACGAGTTTAAGAATTCAACTAAAATTAATTTTATGTTTACCGATGGTACCAACACCCTCGACGGTCAGCTTTCTAAAGAGCTTACAAGAAATTCGGGCGAGTGGTATTATGGTAAGTCTAATCCCCATCCCACTGAGCTTACCGATATGCGTGAAGACTCTATTTACTTTGTAATTACTACTCGTTTTTACGACGGCGACAAGAGCAACAACGTTCACTGTTGGGCTGACGGTGATGCTGGTAATCCTGATTCTGACCCCGCATGGCGTGGCGACTTTAAAGGCTTGGCTGACAGGCTTGACTATATCAAGGCACTTGGATTTTCCGCTATATGGATTACTCCTGTTGTAGAAAATGCTTCGGGCTATGACTACCACGGCTATCATGCAATGGACTTTTCAAAGGTAGATGCAAGATATGAGTCATCAGGCTTTACTTATCAGGATCTTATTGATGCCGCCCACGACAAGGATATGAAAATTATTCAGGACGTCGTATGGAATCACACAGGTAATTTCGGCGAGGCTTACTTTGCTCCTATGTTTGAAAAGCAGTACAGCTCTGTTAAAGACCTTGAAAGTATTGACAGCATGAAGCTTATTTCTGACTCTAAGCTTGCACAGAAATATCCTAATTATTATAGCTTAGATGATGATTCTCAGTATCAGGCTCGTCTTGCTGTTATGAAGGAAGACGCTAATGATACCAACCATTATTATCACCACGACAAAGACCTTTCATGGGAAAGCCCCACTGTTCAGACAGGCCAGATTGCAGGTGACTGTGTTGACCTTAACACCGAAAGCAAAGAGGTAGCAAACTACCTTGTTGACGTGTATACAGACTACATAAACATGGGCGTTGACGCTTTCAGACTTGATACAGAAAAGCATATTTCAAGACTTTCTCTTAATGAGCTTTATTTCCCAAAGATTTATGACAATGCACCCGAGAATTTCTTTATTTTCGGTGAGGTTTGTACTCGAGTAAGTGAGTTCTGGAATCATAATATTCCTGCTATTTCTGCACCCTTCTACACTTGGGCAGAAACAAACTCCAAGTATAAGAATTGCTACACAAACGATGCGTTTGCAAACAAGTCCTTGTCGCTTGCTCATTACGACGACCACGACACCGCAGACAATGCACCTACCTCTAACAACGTTTACCTTAACGGTATTACATATCATACACCTGATTACTCCAAGTCCAACGGCACAGGTGTTATTGACTTCCCCATGCATTGGAACTTCTCTTATGCGTCAAACGCTTTTGAGCGAGCATTACAGGAAGACCCCTACTACCACGACTCTACATGGAACGTTGTTTACGTTGACTCCCACGACTACGGTCCTAACATGGACAACCGCTTTAACGGTGATACCGTAACATGGGCAGAAAGCCTTTGCCTTATGTTTACCTTCCGCGGTATTCCTTGCGTTTACTACGGCTCTGAGGTTCAGTTCCAAGCTGGTGTTCCTATGGACGTTGGTCCTAATGCACCTCTTTCAACAACAGGTCGTGCATACTTTGGCGATTACCTTGAGGGCAGTGTAACAGCCAGCGATTTCAGTGAGTATACTGCTTCCGGTAAGGTTCAGGATACTTTAAGCAAACCTCTTGCAAAGCATATGCAGAAGCTTAACGCCATAAGACGTGCTATTCCTGCATTGCAGAAGGGTCAGTATACAAAGGACAGCCAGTATGTTTCGGGTAATATGGCTTATATCCGTCGCTATACAAATGCCGCAGAGGGAGTTGACTCCTTGGCTTGTGTAGCACTTACAGACGGAGCAACCTTTAAGAATATTCCCAACGGACTTTATATCGATGCTGTTACAGGTGACAGAAAAGAGGTTACCAACGGTACACTTAACGTTCCTGCTACAGGCAGAGGTAATATGAGAGTTTACGTTTGCTGTGCAAGCGGTTTTGATGGCATTGGCGGCGCAATCGGCGGCACAAGCGGTCAGACATACTTAAAGTAACAGATTTATAGGCTTAACGGCTCAGGGTAATATACCTTGAGCCGTTTTTGTGCGTTGAAATATAGAGTGCACTATGGTAAAATCACATTATAAGGATATAATAAACGCAGGTGATAGAATGATTACTGAAAATGATATTATGCGAGTGGCGTGTCTTTCCAAGCTTGAAATTAAAGAGCAAGATATTCCTTTTTTTATAAAGGAGCTTGAAGAGCTTTTGAACTTTGCTGAAAGTATGGATGTTTCTGCGGATAATGCGGGAGTATCGCCTTGCCCTGTGGATTTTAGTAGCCTCAGAGCCGACGAGGTAAGAATATCAACTGAAAGCTCTGAAATCCTCAGTAATTCGCAGGAAACCGAAAACGGATTTTTCAGACTCAGAAAGAGGGCGTAAAATGAACAAAATTTTAAAGCTTCATGATATGCTCATGAGAAAAGAAATTTCTGCAAAAGAAGTAACTCAGATGTATATATATGCTATTAATAACGAAAACCCTGCCCTTAATGCATATGTAAAAGTAACCGAGGATGAGGCTTTTTTAGCTGCTGATATTGTTGACAGAAAAATATCAGCAGGGCAAGCGTTAGACCTTCTTGCAGGAATACCTATGACCTTAAAGGATAATATTTCTACAAAAAATCTTGATACTACCTGCTGTTCAAAAATTTTAGAGGGCTATAAGCCAATATACGATGCAACCGCATGGCAAAAGCTTAAGGATAGTGATGCTGTGCTTTTAGGAAAAACAAACATGGACGAGTTCGCTATGGGCTGTACCACAGAAACTTCGGCTTTCGGAGGTTCAAAAAATCCGTACAACACAGATTTTGTGGCAGGAGGCTCGTCGGGTGGTTCGGCATGTGCTGTTTCTGCAAATTTGGCAGTTTTCGCCTTAGGCTCTGATACAGGCGGTTCGGTCCGTCAGCCTGCGGCATTTTGCGGTTGTGTGGGTCTTAAGCCAACTTATGGTGCTGTATCTCGCTATGGACTTGTAGCTTATGCGTCAAGCCTTGATACTGTAGGAGTAATTGCAGGAAGCGTCGAGGACACGGCCATAGTATTTGATAAAATTGCAGGCTTTGACCCTATGGACAGCACCTCGAAACCCGACTTTGCATCAAGTGCCTTTGATTTGCTTAAAAAGGACATCAAAGGCAGAAAAATCGGCATTCCCAACGAGTTTATTGATAGAGCCGACGAGGATGTAAAAGCGGCTGTTCTGAAAGCCGCAAAAGATTTCGAGAATATGGGTTGTAAGGTTGAGTTTTTTTATATGCCAACCCTTGTTCAGGCTTTGCCTGCCTACTACGTAATTGCCTGTGCCGAAGCATCCTCGAATTTAGGCAGATATGACGGTGTTCGTTACGGCAAAAGGGAAGAGAATTATGAAAGCATTCATCATATGATTTGTAAAACACGAGCCGAGAATTTTGGTGACGAGGTTAAAAAGAGAATACTGTTAGGTGCTTTTGTGCTTTCTGAGGGATATTATGAAAAATATTACGCAAAAGCACAGAGCCTTCGTGCAAGGTTAAGAGAACAGCTTGACAGAATTTTTGAGAAATATGACGCACTTATTACTCCAGCTTCGCCTAAAACCGCGTTTAAATCTGCTCAGGTACAGGAGGATAAAGCAGGCTCTTTTACTGCGGATTTGTGTACTGTGCCTGCAAATCTTGCAGGGCTTCCTGCACTGTCAATTCCTTGCGGCAAGTGCTCTCGGGGACTTCCTATAGGTTTGCAGATTATAGGCGGAAGGTTCAGAGAAAGTCTGATTTTAAACCTTGCCTACAAATATGAAGAGGCAAGAGGAAGCTTTCACATCAATAATATGGGGGTGAGGCTGTGAAGTATAAAATGACCGCAGGCTTTGAAACCCATGTGGAACTAAAGACAAACACCAAGATTTTTTGCAGTTGCAGTACAGAGTTCGGCGGCGAGCCTAACTCTCGTTGCTGTCCTGTGTGTGTCGGTATGCCTGGAACAATGCCAAGCCTTAACAGAAAAGCAGTAGAGTTTGCGGTAAAGGCAGGGCTCGCACTTAATTGCAAGATTTCAAACGTATCCTATATGGACAGAAAAAACTATTCTTATCCCGATTTGCCTAAGGCTTATCAGATTTCTCAGTTTGACGTGCCTTTGTGCTACGACGGGTTTGTAGAGCTTTCGGGCGGCAAAAAAATCGGCATTACCCGTATTCATATCGAAGAGGACGCAGGAAAGCTTATTCATAAGGACAACGAAATTCTTATTGATTATAACCGAGCAGGCGTGCCCCTTATCGAGATTGTCAGCGAGCCGGACATAAACAGTATAGAGGAAGCCAAAGAGTACGTTGACAAGCTAAGACAGTTGATGCGGTATATTGATGTTTCTGACTGCAGAATGCAGGAAGGGTCTATGAGATGTGATGTCAACGTTTCTGTGTCAGCAACAGATGTCTTGGGTACTCGTACCGAAATTAAAAATATGAACTCCATAGCTAATATTGCAAAGGCAATGGAGTATGAGACAAACAGACAGATTGACATTATAGAAAGCGGCGGAAAGGTTTTGCAGGAGACCTTAGGCTTCGACGAAAAATCATGCACAACCTACTCTATGCGTAGCAAAGAGGATGCCGACGATTACCGTTTTTTCCGTGAACCGGATTTATTGCCCATACATATAAGCCACAGCGACATCGAAAAAATCAGACAAAGCCTTCCCGAATTGCCTCGGGAAAAGCTTAAAAGATACGCTACTGAGTTTGATTTAGAGCAAAGAGAAGCAGAACTTATAATTAAATATCCCAAGGTGGCTGAATTCTTCGAGAAAGCTTCAGACGGAGTCAGGTCACCTAAAAAAGTAGCGAATTTTATCTTAGGTGTGATTTTTGCTTTCCTTAAGAGTGAAAGCCTTAAGGAGGAATTTAACCTTAAAATTACACCAAAAGACCTTAAAGATTTGGTGCTGTTAATTGAAAGCGGTAACCTAAATCACAACAAGGCAAAGGTTACCTTAGAGCAGATGCTTTTAAGCGGTAAGAATCCGCAGGAGCTTTTAGCGGATGACGACTTGCAGGGTATAAGCGAAGCAGAACTTGTTGCTTTTTGTGCAAATGCCATAGAGAGTAATTCTAAAATTGTTGCTGACTATAAAGGCGGCAAGACACAGGCGGTAATGGCACTTGTGGGATTTGTGATGCGTGAGTCAAAAGGCAGGGCAAACGCCGAAAAGGCAAAAGAAAAGCTTATGGAGCTCATTAAATAAAAGTAGTTTGTATAAACAGAAAACCCGTCGTTTCAAAAAAATAACGACGGGTTATATTTTTGCTATGATTTTCTGGAAAATAAGGGCAATGTGGGGGAGATGTCTCGGCTTTCGAAAGGTTTAATAAATAACCAAGCCGAAGGTAAGTTGCCTGTCATTGTTAACGGTCACATCTTTTACAGGTTCCAAAGTAAGTAACCGCCACAAAGTCGGTGTTAAAATCGTTGGTGTCGCCTTTTGGCATAAGGGTGGGCATATCTATATCTTCGATTTTGCCGCAACATCTGCATACTAAATGTGCGTGGGGTGAGGTGTCGCCGTCAAGGCGTTCTTCGCCTAAAATATTAGCAACAGCCACAGCTTTGCCGGTTTCTTTAAAGAGGGCGATATTACGGTACACCGTACCAAGGCTTAGGTCGGGATACTCTTCCTTAAGCTGTTCGTAAACCCATTTTGCACTGGGATGTGTTTTTGTAGAACAAAGTGTATTGTAAATTAGCTCTCGTTTAGAGCTGAAGTTCGAGCCTTTCATAGCATCACCTCAAATCAGTAATTATTCCTGATTTTATTTTATCATAATCTTTTACTTTTGTAAATGTTTTTTGCATAATTTCCTGCATTTTTGAGTATATATCACTTAGTAACTTTGGAAAGTGAGTGTTTTTATGCCAAGAATTTTCTTAAGTCCCTCTTTGCAGGAGTTTAATCCCTATGTTGGCGGCGGCAACGAGGAATATTATATGAACCTTGTGGCAGATGCCATGGAGCCGTACCTTAGGGCAAGCGGAATTGACTTTTCGAGAAATGACCCTAACTCAACCCTTTCTCAAACCATAGCCCAGAGTAACGCGGGGGATTATGATTTACACGTGGCGTTGCATTCCAACGCATCGCCCGAGGCTACTAAAGGTCAGCAGAAAGGCGTGCAGGTTTACTACTTTCCTACAAGTGCCGCAGGTCAGCGTGCCGCTGATATTATCGCACAGAATTATAGGGGAATTTATCCCGACCCCGAAGATATTGTAACAATCCCCACAACATCTCTTGCTGAGGTGCGGCGTACCGAGGCACCCTCGGTGCTAATTGAAACCGCATTTCACGATAATCCTCAGGATGCTGACTGGATACGCTCTAATATCGACAATATCGCCCGAAGTGTTTCTCAGAGTATTGCCGAGTATTTGGGTGTTCCCTTTGTGACACCTTGATTTATCTTGGGTTTTATGTATAATTAAATTAGATTTAATTTGGGAAGTGAAAATATGCAGATTAACGATAGCGTTATTAAATCCGTAATGGAAAATTTAGAGAAAAATAATATGAAGCCCTACTACTGCAAAACCAGCACCGAGGCGAAAGAGCTTGTTATGAGCCTTATTAAAGAGGGCGACACCGTTACAAATGGCGGCTCGGTGACTATGAAGGAAATCGGCGTTATGGATGCCGTAAAAGAGAGAAAGGACATTACCTATCTTGACCGAAACGCTGAGGGGTTGACTCCCGAAGAGGTTAAGGAGATTTATAAAAAGGCATTTTTCGCTGACGTTTATCTTATGAGCACAAATGCACTTACTTTAAAGGGTGAGCTTTACAATGTAGACGGTAATTCAAACCGCGTTGCGGCTCTTTTATACGGCCCCGAAAGTGTTATTGTTGTGTGCGGTGTAAATAAGATTGTAGAAAATTTAGACGAGGCAGTAAAGCGTGTTAAGACCATTTCGGCACCTAAGAACACCGTCAGACTTCACACAGGCTCGTATTGTGAGAATGCAGGCGAGTGCATGTCGCTTAAAAACGAGGGTTCTTTTATGTGCGATGGTTGTCAGGGTGCAGGCAGAATTTGCTGTAACTACGTGGTGTCTGCACAGCAGAGGCACAAAGACAGAATTAAGGTTATAATTGTAGATGAGGCTTTGGGTTATTAAATAGAAGGGGAGGCGTTCCGCCTCCCGAGACTTTTGTTTTGGTTCAAGCCTTTCGGGAGGGGAGCCCCTCCTCTACGATTTTTTTCAAAAGAAAAGATTAAGAAACCGCTTACTTGTTGTTTTTGTTCTGCTGGTTTCTGTTAGAGTTCTGATTCTGCTGGTTTCTGCTGGAATTAGAGCTGTTCTGATTCTTGTTAGAATTGTTGTTCTGCTGATTCTTATTCTGGTTAGAATTCTGCTGGTTTCTGTTAGAATTGTTCTGGTTTGAGTTCTGATTTCTGTTCTGGTTCATTTAAGAGCACCTCCCTTGACATTATTATGGGAAGGCGTCAGATGATTTATTCAGCAGTTGTAGTTTATCTTAAGCAAAATAAAGGAAATTAAAATATGGAAAGACTATCTGACATAGGCGAAATTAAAAGAATACTCGGGGCTCACGGCTTTACTTTTTCAAAGGCGATGGGGCAGAATTTCCTTGTAAATCCCTCGGTTTGTCCAAGAATGGCAGAGCTTTGCGGAGCTGACAAGGAAAAGGGAGTTATTGAAATCGGGCCCGGTATCGGCGTGCTTACCAATGAGCTTTGTAAGGTGGCTAAAAAGGTTGTTGCCATTGAGCTTGACACACGCCTTTTGCCTGTTTTGGACGAAACCCTTGCCGAGCACGATAACGTTAAGGTTATTAACGCCGACGTTATGAAAGTAGACCTTCATAAGCTGATTGCTGAAGAGTTTAAAGATATGGAGGTTGTGGTCTGTGCAAACCTGCCTTACTACATTACTTCCCCTATAATTATGAAGCTTCTGGAGGATAAATTGCCCATAAAAGCTTTGACGGTTATGGTTCAAAAAGAAGCCGCCGACCGCCTTTGTGCTAATGTTGGAAGCCGAGAAAGCGGGGCGGTTACCGTAGCTGTAAATTATTACAGCAGTGCCGAGAAGCTTTTCGGTGTTTCCCGAGGTTCCTTTATGCCTGCTCCTAACGTGGACTCGGCGGTTATAAAGTTAAATGTTTCAAAAGAGCCGAGAATTTCAGTAGCCGATGAAAAGCTGTTCTTCAAAATGATAAAGTCCGCCTTTGCTCAAAGAAGAAAGACTATTTCAAACTCAATTACATCAGGGCTTTCTATTTCTAAGGAAAGCTTTAAAGAAGCTTGTGAGAATGCAGGCGTAAGCCCTGCGGCTCGTGCTGAAGCACTTACATTAGAAGAGCTTGGCAGCCTTGCAAATGCAATATATGATTTAAAATAAAGACAGCCACTCAAGTTTTTTATCCTTGAGTGGCTGTTTTGTTATACGTTATG
The DNA here is from genome assembly GCA_017481395.1 of Ruminococcus sp. The sequence goes on from JAFUPE010000096.1 coordinate 33,817, forward strand.
GTTAATGTGTAGGGGATATTACTCAATTTAGTCGGAAATGAAGTATTCCTTTGGAATATGAAGTACACAAAGTGTATGAAGTAACTTCGTTATGAAGTATTTGCTGACGCAAATGTAATGGTATCAACCCGCCGTTAATCTAAGGTTTACTCTGTATTTAACCTATCCAAAGGCAGAACTGCCCTCAAGGGCTCCTTTGTTACATTTTTTCGGGGCAGGTTACGTTGAACATTGTAAGAACGTTGCTTATTACAGTTTTAACTGCACCGCAAAGGGTAAGACGTGCCTGCATTAAGCTTTCATCTTCTACCTTAACACGCTGAGCATTGTAGAACTTATGGAAAAGTGCGGCAAGGCTTGCTACGTAACGGGTAATTCTTGTGGGGTCGTAGTCCTTAGCGGCGGCAACAATCTCGTCAGTGAAAGCACTGAGGTGATGGATAAGCTCGATTTCTTCTGGGGCGTTAAGCTTCTGAAGTTCCTCGTTAGTGCATTTACGGGGTAAAATGTTGTCTGCGGCAAGATTACGGAAAATACTGCAAATTCTTGCGTGTGCATACTGAACGTAATAAACAGGGTTCTGGTTGTCCTGAGTAACTGCAAGGTCAAGGTCAAAGTCCATCTGAGTGTTGGCTTCTCTTGTGTTAAAGAGAAAACGTGTGGAGTCAACGGGAACTTCTTCCAAAAGGTCGGCAAGCTGAATTGCCTTACCTGTACGTTTGCTCATTCGTACAACCTCGCCGCCCTTAACCAGACGAACTAACTGCATAAGCACAATGTCAAGCTTGTCGCCGTCAAGACCGATAGCGTCCATAGCACCCTTCATACGTGCAACGTGACCGTGGTGGTCAGCACCCCAGATGTTGATGCAGGTGTCAAAGCCGCGGTCAAATTTGTCCTTGTGATAAGCTATGTCAGCGGCAAAGTAGGTGGGATTGCCGTTTGCACGAATAAGAACATCGTCCTTAAGCTCAAGCTTTTCAATGTCTTTATCGCTTACACCGCTTTTCTTAAGTCTTTCGGTAACTACTTCTGCATTTTTGTACCAAAGGGCATCTTCCTTTTCATAGGTAAGACCCTTTTCGGTAAGAAGGTCAACAACAGCTTTAACTTTACCGCTGTTATGAAGCTCGCTTTCGAAGAACCACTTGTCGTACTCAATGCGGTACTTCTTCATATCTGCCTGCATTTTTGCGATATTTTTAGGCAACGCAAAGTCAACCAAAGCGGACTTTCTCTCTGCTTCGTTTTTATTTACGTAAGAATTGCCGTTAAGTGCTTCGAATTCCTTTGCAAGCTCCTTGATATCCTCGCCCTGATATCCGTCCTCAGGCATAATAAAGCTTTCGTCAAAAATCTGCATATATCTTGCGTTAAGCGAAGATGCAAACTTTTCAATTTGATTACCTGCATCGTTTACGTAAAATTCACGCTTAACGTCATAGCCTGCGGCATCTAAAACTGCGGCTAAGCAGTCACCCAGTGCACCGCCTCGAGCGTTACCCATATGCATAGGACCTGTAGGGTTGGCTGAAACGAATTCTACGTTAATTTTCTTTCCCTGACCGAAGTCGCTTCTGCCGTATTCTTTGTCAGCAGTTGTGATTTCTTCAACAACATCGGCAAAGTACTTGGGGCTTAAGAAGAAGTTAATAAAGCCTGCTCCTGCAACCTCACATTTTGCGAAGGCTGTACCCTCAAGGTTTAAATTATCTTTAATTGCCTCAGCAATTTTAAAGGGAGGCATTCTGAAAACACTTGCACCGGTCATAGCGGCATTAGTTGCAAAGTCGCCGTGACTTCTGTCGGCGGGTGCCTCGATAATAAAATTCTGAAGCTCACCCTCGGGAAGAGCTCCCTTTTCAATAGCTGACTTTACAGCATTTTCGATAGCCTTGCGAAGGCTTGTAATAGCTAATGCGGAAGTTTTAGACATCTTTTATACCTCTTTTTTGGTTATAGTAATATGCAGCTCGTTGTTAGAGACAAGACCTGCGTTAAAGTCCAAGCTGTATTTAAGGCTCAGCTTACCGCCTACATCGGGAATCAGGGTGTTTTTGATGTAGTCGGTATAAACTCCTACTGACAAATCACCTGCAACGGTGGTGTAAATGCATTGGTGACGTCTGCCTTTTTCTAAGATAAGGCGGCTTTCGGCACCGATATTACGGATAACTGTTACCTGTGTATTGCCGTTTACCAAAACGGAATTGTCAATAGCAATGCGAGGGTCGTCGTTGTCTCGCTCGGTGTATTTAATCAGAAATTTTGAGTCGCGGTACATAAGCGTACCCGAGGTGATAATCTCAACCTTGTCAGACTCGCCGTCAATTTCCTGAATACCCGTTACTTTAATAAGATAATCTTCTTTCATATTCTTTCCTTAATATTTTTCTATGTCGATACGTGTAGCTTTGCTTTTCATGTCTGTGCCGAGGAAAATTCCTGCCACCTTCTCAAAATTATGAGGGGTGTCGCTGACAAAAAAATCTCTTGAGCCTTCCTCAGTTCTATCTGTAAGCAGGTTGTGCTCCTCCAAAAACTTTTTGGTATAAAGTGCGGTTTCATAGCCCGAGTCAATAAGCTTTACACTTTCGCCCAGACACTCGCCTATGGCTGACTTTAGCAGGGGATAGTGTGTACAGCCTAAGATTACGGTGTCAATGTCTGAGTTTTTAAACTGACTTACATAACGCTCTACCACACTTTTTACGATTATGTCGTCTTTATCTGTAAAGCCAGACTCAACTAAAGGCACAAATAAGGGACAGTCTTGCTCGTAAACCTTGATTTCGGGGTTTATTTTCATAAGTAAGTTTTTATAGCTGTGGCTGTTGATGGTAGCTGACGTACCCAAAATTGCCACATTGCCCGACTTTGTAGCCTTGGCACAGGTCAAAGCGGTAGGCTCTAAAACACCTGTGAACTTAACAGGCAAGCTTTCGCCTAAATCGCTTGCTACCGAGCTTACCGTACCGCAGGCGGCAATAATCATTTTTACATTGTGGTTAAGTAAAAACTTAGCGTCCTGTGTTGCGTATTTAATTATGGTTTCTTTACTTCTGGTGCCGTATGGAACTCTGCCTGTATCACCAAAATAAACGATATTTTCATTAGGTAAGCATTTAATAAGCTCTTTTACAGCCGTCAGACCGCCTAAACCGGAATCAAAAACGCCAATTGCCTTATTTTTCATAAATCCACCTGCTTTCAAGGCGTTATTAATGAATATTTTATCACATTGCTCAATAAGTTGCAAGAGTTCATATGGATAATATTGGTAGGGGCGACTATTATTCGCCCGAAAAGCTTCATATCAGAGAAACGTATAACGGGCGATTGATAATCGCCCCTACGATTAAACATCATATAAATACTTTGACAAAACCGAAAAGTGTATGTATAATAAAAGTTAATGCATTTGGAGGTAACGATTATGACTGATATAAAAAAGGCATTTGGTATTATTACCGATAAATTAAGTGACACTTTAAAAGCTCAGAATTTTACTAAGCAGAAGGTAGAAAGCTCTAACGCAAACGAGCTTGTAAGCCTCTTTACTAACGAGACTGTTGCTTACTCTGTGATTTACTATAAAGACAAGATGCTTTGCGTGCTGAGAAGCTGCACCATGACAGATGAAGGTCCCGACAATGAGTGGAAGACCATGGCTACATGGATGTTCAACCCCGAGACCGACACAGAAAAGGAAGCCGACAGCATTGGTAACGACTTTGTAGAGGCAGTTAACTCTGCTTCTGCTGTGAAGAGAGTCAAGCAGACCAAAAAGAAGAAAAGCTCAGACGACGGCAATGCCGACCCTCTTTTCCTTGCAAAGCGTTTTATGGTGCTTTTCCCCGAGCTTAAAGAGGAAATCAAAAAAGAGCAGGAAACTAAAGAAGAATTCCGTGGTGTGTACTTTACACGTACCTTTATCGTGCCAAAAGTAAACGAGCTGTTGATAAGAGGCGTGAAAAGCGAGATTAACAAGCTTTCTCAGATTCTTTCTACTCAGTACCAGAATGGCGATATGGACACACGCTCTATCATTACCATCGTAATTCTTAACTCTGTTGATGAGAAGTTTAAGGACAGACTCGAGGAGAAAATGAGCGACGAGCTTAAAAAGGCTTGGAAGTTTGCACTAAAAATGAAGGGCAAAAAGGTTAAACCCGAAAAGGTTAAGAAAAAGAGAAATACCCTTTCAGGCACAAGACTTTAATATTTTTAAAATTAAGGAAGCGACTTTTCGCTTCCTTTTTTGTCCCTTATTATATTTTTAGGAGGTATATAAAATGAATAATGATTTATGTGTTAAAACCGAGGACGGAATACTTAATATCCGTGTTGGTGCCATTATTATGAGGGGTGATGAATTCCTTATGGTTGAAAACAACAGGGATGAGCATATGTACTCGGTGGGTGGCAGAATCAAGTTCGGCGAAACTGCCGAGGAAGCGGTTGTGCGTGAAGTTTTTGAAGAAACGGGAGTTGAAATGGAGGTTGACCGCTTAGGTTTTATTCATGAAAATTTCTTTCCCGGCGATTCGCTTGCTAAGAAAGGTAATATAGTCCACGAGATTTCTTTCTTTTTCTATATGAAAGTGCCTGAGGATTTTGAACCTGTGTGTATGAGCTTTACGGAAGACGGTGTAAAGGAGCATTTAGTCTGGATAAATGCAGACCACAAAAAGAGATATTACCCTGAGTTTTTCGGGGCAGAGCTAAAAAGTCCTTCCCCAGAAGTCAAGCATTATGTTACAAGGGACATTTGATATTTATATAGATTTTTTAAAATATATGTGTTACAATAAAATTTAAAGATATATAAATCTTCGGAGGTGTTACCTCAGAAATGGTAGAATGGATTACAAAGCTTGATTTTACGGTGCTTTACTGGATTCAGGAAAATATCCGCACAGATTGGCTTGACAGCATTTGTGCCTTTTTAAGCTGGGCTTTTGAGCTTGGCATTCCTTGGCTTGTGCTTGGCGTTTTGCTCTTTTGCTTCAAAAAAACAAGGGTTGCAGGTGCGATATTAATTACGGCTGTGGTGCTTACGTTTTTCTTTAATGAGCTTGCAATTAAGAATGCTGTTAACCGTGAAAGGCCCTGTACCATAGACCCAAACGTACCTTTGGCAATAGAAAAGCCTGCGTCCTTTAGCTTTCCGTCAGGGCATACTGCAAGCTGTTTTGCTGCAGCAGGTGTGCTGATGTTTACTCACAAAAAAATCGGTATTCCACTTATTCTTTTTGCGGTTATTATGGGGCTTTCACGAATGTACCTTTTTGTGCATTTCCCCACAGATGTAATTGCAGGTGCGGCTCTTGGTATATTAATGGCGTGGGTGACTGTGCTTATTTTCCGCGAGCTTAAGTATGACGAAAAGCTTAATAATTTAGATTTGAAATTAAGGAGAAATTAATATGAACGAGCTTAAAATTACCAGCCTTTTAAATCTTGACGAAACTATTGCAAAGGAGCTTTTTGAAGGCTTTACATATCCTTGGGAGGTACTGCCTCATATAAGCGAGTTTATCAAAAAGCTTGGGGAAACCCTCAGCGAAGAAAAGTTTGATAAAATCGGCGAGGACATCTGGGTTGCAAAAAGTGCAAAGGTTGCACCCTCGGCTTCTTTAAATGGTCCTCTTATTATTGACGAGGATGCAGAAATCCGCCATTGTGCTTTTATACGTGGCAGTGCAATCGTTGGTAAGGGTGCAGTTGTGGGTAACTCTACCGAGCTTAAAAACTGCGTGCTGTTTAACGGTGTGCAGGCTCCTCATTACAATTACGTAGGCGACAGCGTTTACGGCTATAAGGCTCACACAGGTGCAGGTGTTATTGCCTCTAACCTTAAGTCTGACAAGTCTTTGGTTACCGTTAATTTCAGAGGACAGAAGGTAGAAACCGGCATCAAGAAAATCGGAGCTATCGTAGGTGACTTTGGCGATATCGGTTGCAACACCGTTATGAACCCCGGTACTGTAATCGGCAGAAACACAAGTGTATATCCCCTCTCTTTTGTAAGAAGCTACGTTGAAGAAGGTTCAATTTACAAAAAGCAGGGCGAGGTTGTAAAGAGAGTTTAAACAAAAATTCAAGGCAGTGCGAATGCACTGCCTTTTGTTTATTTATTATTGATTATAAGCTCTGCTATATATTCGCAGAAGGTGGGATTTTTAACCAGTACGGGACCTACAATCTGTGTACCGAAAAGGTTTTTCTCATGAATACCTTCGGTTTCGAAACTGAAGGATTCAGGCTTCATTGTTAAGGTGAAAAGGGGAGAGTCAACGCCTTTTACAGAACTGCACTTGTTGATAAAGCCTATAAGCTCTGTCTGGAGAAACTCTGCCTTTGCCTTTATATCGCCTGTCAGGCGTCGGGTGTTCTGCTCTTTTACCGTAAAGTCGAAAAGGTTAAGTCCCTCTAAAACTTCGCCGTCGGCAGTTTCAATGGACTTCCCAAGCATCTCCCAAGAGTTACCTGTAAAAAGCATAACCTTACCTGAATCCAAAGCTGACTTTAAGCTGTCTTTAAATTTCTTTAGGTGGTTAAGTGCAAAGGTTCTTTTTCTCTCTGTACCTGCACCGCAGTAGATAAAGTCATAGTCTGTAAAATCAATTTCATTGTCAGTAATAGTCTTCTTATCAAGAATTACTTCACAGCCTTTTTCTTCAAGTGCTTTTGTAAGGAGCCTTACGTTGCCGTATTCGCCGTAAAGGTTCATAAAGTCGGAGTATAAGTGTAAAATTTTAACAGTCATATCACACCTCTCCTTTCTTTACTATTTCAAGGAACTTACCTTTGTCAGAGAAGCAGGTAATTACATAGGTGAAGTTTTCTTCATCCTTAAGCTTTGCCATAGCAGACTCAACACTGTCGCAGACAACGAGCTTGTCTTTGGGAATGTCAGTAACTGAAAAACGAACGTCAAGGTCATTATAGTAACTGCCTGCAAGGTAAATCTTCTTTACGTTGTCTGAGTTAAGCTTTTCAAAGTCAATGTCCCACAGCCAGCTTGTGTCTTCGGTGTGGTACTTACGGCTGATTTTGTCAACAATAATCAGCACCGCAACGTCGTTACTGTCATTGGTAACAACGTTAATTGACTGGTCGTAGGAAACCGAGTTTTCGTGCTTTGATACTAAAAGAGTACCTGTGGCTTTGCCAAAGGTAAAGTCCATAATTCTGCCTGACTGCATCTTGTAGCCTGAAAGTGCCTTTACAGCATCCTCTGCCTTAACTCCTGCAATGTCAGCAGCCGCAAAAGCTACCAGAGAGTTGTAGCACTGATAAATGCTTGAAAAGCTCAGCTCAATGGTGTGCTTGCCGTTTATGGTCAGCTTCTTTTCCTCAAGACTTGCAGACGTAATAGTCCACTTTGTCTCGGGTTTTTTAAAGCCGCACTTTGAGCAATTGTAAGAGCCGATGTGATTATAGTGGTAGTAGCTGTAGCTCATAGGAGCTGAGCAAACGGGGCAGTACTTGCCGTCATCATAAACAGAATCGTTAACGTCTTTGTCAAATGAGAGCTTGTCTGCACCAAAGTAAAGTGCTTTTCTGCCTCTGCCAAAGGTTGTAACCAAGGGGTCATCGGCGTTAAGGACTAAGGTAATATCATCAGAAATTGCATCGTTAATGGATGCATACACCCATTCGGGATGGCCGTTGCGGGTGAGCTGGTCTCGGTAAAGATTTGTTATGAAAAGATAGTTTGGCTTTATATACTTAAAAGTGTATTTTGCAAAACGCTCGTCAGACTCGATAAGGGCGATGTTGCTTTTTGCTTTACCCGAAAGGGTAGAGTCGCACAAAAGCATAGTTGTAACGCCCTCAATCTGATTAGAGCCTTCTTTGTTATACACTAAGCTTGCACCGCTTTCCTTCAGCACGTGTGCAATAAGCTCAACGGTGGAGGTTTTTCCGTTACTGCCTGTTACGGCAATAATCTTCTCAGGGGGAGTAATGTCCTTTAATATGTTCGGGAAAAGCTTGAGGGTCAATGCTCCGGGAAGGCTACTGCCTCTGCCCACAAGCTTTGCAAGAAATCGGACGGTTTTACAGAAAGCCACCGCCAGAAAAACCTTGATTTTTTTCATAATCTGCCTCTTTCTATATTATATAGAGAATTTTCTTTGCATTTCTATTTTGAATTATATAGCTTAATTTAAAGTTGGTCAATATAATTTTGAGCATTTTCCGCAATATAATGAGAAAAATTCGAGCACTCTGCCTATATTTTGTATTGTGCAAAGTTAACAAAATTTAGCTTAAAAATTCTCTAAAAATCTACATAAGAAAATTCGCCGAAATCCTTGATTTTGCCCTATATATATATTATAATTGACCCTGCGTGACTGCAATAAATGATATGCGTTGAAGCGGGAGGTTGCGGCTTTTTAGTCGGTTTTTCCGTGGAGTATGTCCGATTTCAAACCGGGCGAAAAAATTTTAAAGCACATTTTGTAGACAAAGGGGTTGCTATGTCCGAAGTGTGCCCTTATGCTTTTCAAGACTTTCCCGGTTAACAAAATATGGTTAACCGTTTTTTAATGAAGGGTGATGAAACACCCGGATGTGTGTAAAAGGTTTAGTTTTGAAGTACGCCCGCCAACTAACAAATTTTTAAGGAGGCGACTTTTATGGCAGTCAAGGAAAAAATCAGAATTAGATTAAAGGGCTATGATCACCAGTTGGTTGATCAGTCAGCTGAGCGAATCGTTGCTACAGCAAAGCGCACAGGTGCAAGAGTTTCAGGTCCCGTACCACTCCCCACCGAGAAGCAGGTTGTAACAATTCTTCGTGCGGTTCACAAGTACAAGGATAGCCGCGAGCAGTTCGAAATGAGAACTCACAAGCGTCTTATCGACATCTTGAGACCCTCAAACAAAACAGTTGATGCTCTTATGAATCTGGAGCTCCCTGCCGGCGTTGAAATTGAGATCAAGCTCTGATAGCTCAGTTATCAACCTACAAGCAGACAGGGTCAAGTCGATGAATGACTACATCTTTATCGACCAATAACCTAATAAGGAGGAAATTAAAAATGCAGAAAGCATTAATCGGCAAGAAGATCGGTATGACACAGATCTTCGACGAGAAGGGAAATGTAGTTCCCGTAACAGTTGTTGAAGCAGGCCCTTGCGTTGTTTCAATGATTAAGACAGTTGAGACTGACGGCTACAATGCAGTTCAGCTCGGCTACGGTGATGTTAAAGCTAACAAACTCACCAAACCTATGAAGGGTCACTTTGACAAGGCAAACGTGGCTCCCAAGAAAACTCTTAAGGAGTTCCGTTTTGACGATTGCGCAGCTTACAATGTTGGCGACATCGTAAAGGCAGACACTTTTGAGGCAGGCATGAAGGTAGACGTAACAGGTACCAGCAAAGGTAAGGGTTACGCAGGCGTTATCAAGCGCTGGAACTTCAGCAGATTAAAGGAAACTCACGGTTCAGGTCCTGTAGCACGTCACGGCGGCTCAATGGGTGCTTGTTCTTCTCCCTCCAGAGTATGGAAGGGCAAGAAGATGGCAGGTCACCTCGGTGCTGAGAAGGTTACAGTTAAGAACCTCAAAGTAGTTAAGGTTGATGTTGAGAACAACCTCGTTGCTATCAAGGGCGCTATTCCCGGTCCTAACGGCGGCACAGTTGTTATCAAAGACATCACTAAGGCTTTAGGAAGGAG